>NZ_CP011924.1:207500-507500 GCF_000238315.3 Pseudoalteromonas piscicida | reverse complement strand
CTCGATCCAGCTCAACAACAGAGCCCTGATTTAGCTGTAATAAGTTACGAATATTAATTTTAGAGCGGCCAACTTCCATAGAAATGGTAACTGGAATGTCTAAAATGGTATCGAGTTTTCGTTTTTCATCTGACGATAATGCAGGCGCTGAATCTTTGAGTTCATCTAACTCTGCAACTTCTGGCTCACTGCCACCTTCGGCACCTTCGGCTTCAGCGAGTGCTGCTGCCCATTCGTCCATAGTATCTTGATCATCGCTCATTGGATTACTACCTGATTAAGTTAATTTGTTGTCCATAATTAGTCTCACGATTTTGCGTATACAAGTCCGCGACTACCAATCTAAATCTACACCTTCGGAAAGATGTAGATCTTCTTCTAATTCTGCCAGTTCAGCATCAGAGTCGAGCTTTTTACCACCTTTGGTAAATACATGAAGCTCAGACTTAACTGATTCTGGACGTTTAATTTTTTCACTGATCTGCAACGCGACATTGTCACGAGAACGGCCCATTTTTGCTCTAAACGTTGGCAATTCTTCAATAAAAACCGTTACATGCTCTGGCATTTCCACAGGAATAACATCACCAGCTTGAAGCTTCATTATTTGCTCAAGCGATAAGTCAACTTCCAGTAACTGGGAAGAAATCTCAACTTCTACATCCATAATCTCATCACGAAGCGCCTTACTCCAACGTAGATCGGTATCTTCAGTATCTGATTGAACACCGGCATCGAGCAATTCTCGAATAGGTTCTAACATAGAGTAAGGCAGTGAAATATGGAAATCGCCCCCTCCACCGTCTAACTCGATGTGAAAAGAGCTAATCACCACCACTTCTGTAGGTGACACAATATTAGCCATCGCTGGGTTCACCTCTGAGTCGAGGTATTCAAACGACACATCCATCACCGGCGCCCAGGCTTCTTTGTAATCTTCAAAGATGATCTTAAGGAGCATCTGCACGATACGACGTTCCGTTGGTGTAAACTCACGCCCCTCGATCTTGGCATGATAACGACCATCCCCACCAAAAAAGTTGTCTACAAGAATAAAGACCAGACGCGCTTCCATGGTTATCAGGCCAGTACCTTTTAGCGGTCTAAAGCGCACCATATTCAAGCTGGTAGGAACGAATAGAGTATGGATATATTCGCCAAATTTCAGCATTTGTACGCCGTTGATAGAGACCTCAGCGGTGCGGCGCATCATGTTGAAAAGGCTGATCCGCATATGGCGGGCAAATCGTTCATTTACGATTTCAAGCGTCGGCATTCGCCCACGCACAATTCTATCTTGAGACGAAAAGTCATACTGTAAGGCACCAGCACCTTCGCCGTCACCACCATCACCGATTTCGTCTTCTTCGACTTCATCTACACCATGGAGTAGTGCATCAATTTCGTCTTGGGATAATAAATCGCTCACAAATACTACCTTATTGCATCACAAAGCCAGTAAACAACACACGCTCGATTACTTTGCTACCTTCAACCCCTTCCATCGCAGCTTGGACTTTATCTAGCGCCGTTAAGCGCAACGTTTCTTTACCTGCACTTGTGCTTAACTCATCAGCAGTAGTCGTTGAAAACACGCTCAGTAAAGTACCTTCAATCAAGGGAATATGCTTCTTTGCTACTTCTTCATTAACATCACCGCGAACCAGCAGCTGAACTTTAATTTGCACAATTCTATCGCGACTAGCACCTGGTACATTAAAAACAAACGGGCGAGGCATAGCAACGTACAGTGCGCTCCCCATTTGCGCAGCGCTACCTTGCTCCGCTTTAACTTCGCTTGCTGTCGTCTCTTCTGCTAAGGATTCTTCTGGTGCGTCTGAGCCTGAAAATAAGAAAAACCCTGCGACACCGCCGAGTATCAATACCGCAGCGGCAATAATGATAATCAGCTTTTTCTTAGAACCACCCGTTTCTTCTATTTCTAAGTCGGTTTCTTCAGCCATAGCAAGCCCTTATGATCTTTATTAATTATAATAATAGCAGGTGTTAGGCATAGTAATCTATTGCAGAATCAGTATTTCTCTTTTGCGGCGATTGCGAATTATCAGAAATCCCCGATTCATCACCTAGAGTTTGCTGTCCACTCGTATTGCCACCAGCAGTTTGCGACTCTGATTCAGTATTTCCACCTTGCTGATGTGATATTTGGCTGTCACCCAGCTCAATACCCTGCTCAGCTAACATTTCTCTTAGTCTTGGAAGTGATTGCTCTAACAATTCTTTAGCTTGCTGATTTTGCACCACAATATTCACTTGGGCCTGCTCTGCATCGCTTTTTATCCGAATTTGCATCGCCCCAAGCTCTGGCGGGTCTAAGCGAATCTCAGCTTCCTTATTGTTAATGTTTAGCATCAGTCCTACCCGTTGATGCAGCTCTTTAGCTGCATCCTGACGAGCTATGTTAATCGCCTGTTGAAGATTAGCATCTGTTGCTTGCTTTGTCTGTGTTGTGCTTTGGTTTGTTGGCTGAGACTGTTGAATTTGCTGAACTTCTTTCAATGTTTGGTTTAGTGAGCTAGTGTCTTGCGATGCGCTTAAAGGACTTGCTTCAGGCTTGACTGGAGTTGGTATCGCTGTTGCAGCATTAGCCGATTGACGCTCATTTTTAACCGTCTCTTTCGCGATGCTTGCTTCCGCTTGCATCAGCTTACTATTTTCTTTATCAACTATCTTTTCACTTATTTGTTTTTCTAAGTTCTGTTTTTCTGAACTTTGCTTCTCTGCTGCCAACTTTTCATCGCTAGTCAATTTATTTACAGCTATATTTTTTTCAGCACGTTCATCCTCTTTAACTGCCACAGCCTGCTGCTCACTATTGTTAGACTTTTCTTGCGCGCTATTTACATTAAAAGACGCTTGGGTAGTGTTTTTAACATCCGTAGCAGCTTCTTGCGGCGTGTTTGTTGTAGTTTGTGTTACGACAGAGGATGGCACAAATGCTTTAAATTGCTGTGCATCTGCGATATCAACACCTTTACCAATTAATTGAGCTACGGCTTTTTGTACACTTGGTGATGCATCATAAATATCCAGCTTACCAGCTATCACGGCTTTTAATTCTTGTTGTTGCTGTACGGTCAACTTTTCTACCATAGTTTGCACATCTGTAGTGCTTTTAGTACTTACTGCGTTTTTGTCTTTTGCAGTTTGTGCACTAGCCTCAGAGACGGTTTGCTTTGCCTCTGATTGCTTAGCTTCAGATGAGGAAACCGATTGAGCAAGTTCTGATTTCTTAGCAGCTAAGAGTTCTTCCAGTTGCGCGGTTTCAGACTCACTTTCAACTTGAGACCCGATTGACTTATTAGCGCTTGTCTCCCGTTTTTCTATGTTTGTATTGGTAACCAAGGCTTGAGTGCTAGTATCCTTTTGTAACTTAGGCTGTAATATTTGCTCTTCAGTTTCTGAACTGTCATTCAATAACGAAGGTTTAGCAACCTCACCTTCTGAGTCTTGGCTGTCCAAAAAAGCTGCCTGCTGTAATAACGAGGTTGGCTTAGTACCGGCGTTTTCAGTTTGGCCTTTCCCCCCTCGACTGAGTTGACTTGCTTCGTCTTGTAGTTGCTCCTGAGACAGTGCACTATCGCTAGCTACAACCTCTTCATCAGCCGAAGAAGCATTGCCCAATGCTTCTTTGACTGATTGCGCAATTGCTGTTGGGATTTGACTTAATGAAGTGCTCTGCTGTTTTGCAGCGTTGATCTGAGCATACAAGTCATTATCAGGGGAATCTGGGAGTGGTTTGTCCACAACTACCTGACCTTTGTCAGTGTAGCTAACAGTAGAAGTTGGTGCTTCCCCTTGCTGCTTAGAAGAAGAGGCTTGTGCTTTACTATCAGACTGCGGAGCATCATCTAATGCTACTTCGCTATCTATTGGCACATCCAGATCTGAGGTTACAGGATCTGCAGACTCTTTTACCTGCTTGTTTGCACTCTCTTGTTCAGCTAACTCTGCCATTAAAGCACTAAACCCAGAGCCGCCCTCAGAACCCTCAGCATCCATATCTTGGGATTTTTCTTTAATATCAACCTCGTTACTGCCTCGTTGCAGCATGGATGCAAGCATTAGATTCATCTTAAAGCTACCTCATAAAGTGGCAATGTCCTGCCGTTGTAATACACCGTTAAAAACCAACACTATGAATATTAGTGACTTTTACGAGTGAACTACCTAAATAATAAAACGCTGATTATTACGAAGCATATTTCGAGCCAACTTACCAAGCACGCTCTCTTCGTACAAACTGATTCGTTGCAAACTCATCAAGCATCTTTTGCTCTGCTTTGGCAAGACGAGTTTGCTTCGCAAGGGCTTGCTTCTCGATAAGCTTTTCAATTGCCTTCGTTTTAGCCTGCTGTGCTAGCCATAGCTTGCGGCGTTGTTCAACCACCTGCTTCGCGGTGTTGACCGTTTTTGCTTGCTGATCAATAGCCTGCTCAATCTTATTAATAAAGTTATGGTATTGATTGAAACCGCCACTAGACAGACCAACTTGTGCTTTACTATGAAGCTGCATGCTGTATTCCAGACGGAAATCGTTTAGTCCCGATAACCGTTGTTGGTTTGTTGCTAAGTGCTGCTGCGCTTGAACAAAATTCGCTCGAAGGTTATCTTCTTTGTCTTTTTCTAGCTTAAGCAATAAAGTCAGTTTGTTATTTGCCATTATGCTTGTCCTAGTAGCTTAGCGAGGCCTTGTAAACACTCGTCGTAATTGATCACGTCTTTCATGCCTTGCTGAAGGAAGTTATTCACCGCAGGCATCATATTTATCGCCTGATCTAGCATCTGATCACTGCCACGTTGATAAGCACCTAAGGTGATCATGTCTTTATTTTGCTGGTACATTGAATAGACTTGTTTGAGCACTCTGGCTTGTTGCATGTGTGCCTCTGATACCACTTGAGGCATCACTCGACTAATGGACTTTTCAATATCTATCGCTGGATAATGACCACTATCGGCAAGCTCTCGTGATAATACAATATGACCATCCAAAATAGCTCGGGCAGCATCGGCAATGGGGTCTTGCATATCATCACCTTCACTCAATACCGTAAAAAATGCGGTAATTGAGCCTTGTCCTTCACCACCATTACCTGCGCGCTCAACCAATGCTGGGAGCTTTGCAAACACGGAAGGCGGATACCCTTTTGTGGCTGGCGGCTCGCCTACCGCAAGCGCTATCTCACGCTGTGCCATGGCATAGCGCGTCACTGAATCCAATAACAACAGTACATTTAACCCTTGATCGCGAAAATACTCCGCAATAGTCACAGCACTTTCACAGCCTTTTAAACGCATCAGCGGTGAGGCATCGGCGGGAGCGGCAACCACTACGGAGCGGCTTCTACCCTCGGCGCCCAAAATCTCATCAATAAATTCTTTCACCTCACGACCACGTTCACCGACCAAGCCTACGACAATAACATCCGCTTCACTGCCTCGTGTCATCATGCCAAGCAGTACCGATTTACCCACACCACTCCCTGCAAACAGACCCATACGTTGACCTTGACCCACTGTCACGATCGAATTTATCGCGCGTACACCTACATCCATTGGTGAGTCGATTGGACGCCTTGCAAGCGGGTTAATAGGCGCTGCGGCAAATTTAAGATGTTTCTCAGCGTCAATGGCACCAAGGCCATCTAGTGGCCTACCAAGTCCGTCAACTACGCGGCCAAGTAGACCCATTCCGACAGGCAATCCAGCATCCTTAACTTTTGGGATCACTCGTGCTCCAGGAAGGACGCCTGTAATATGATCGTTTGGCATAAGGTAAAGCGTTTCTTGATTGAAACCGATGACTTCTGCATCAATAAAACCGCCCAGCGTCTCGATTTTACATTGACTGCCGACGGGAGCACTTAGCCCCCTAGCTTCAAGGGTGAGGCCAACCACACGGGTGAGGCTGCCTGCAACCGCAACCCCGTATGGTTTGATAAATTTCTGATACTTACTGATGCGCTCGCTCATAGCAGCAGATGTCGACATGTTCGCAATTACCTTAGGAAGGCATCGTTATCCTGTTTTGATTGCTTCGCTTATCTAGATAACAGTGCAGTATTATTGGTTTATACCGCTATCCTGCAAAAATGATTCCAACACTTCGCTAATACGGTTCTTAAGCGTCATATCAATGGATGACTGTGGCGTCTTCACCTCGCAGCCACCTCTGTCCAACGTCGGCTCTGGAAGTAACTGCCAATGCTGTGATTGTATATGTTCTTCGCCGTACATGGCTTGCACTAAGGCTAAATCTTCTGGATGCAGATGGATGCGTACTGTTTGATCTTTGACAGGCAGCGCGTCCATTGCTTTTTTCAACGCGTTTAAAATGAGTTCAGGCGAGGTTTTGAGTTCTTTAAAAATAACCTGCTCTGCCAATAAATTGACGAGTACTACCAGCTGCTTTTCACACTCATCATCAACCTTATTCAGTGGCGTTTGCATGCTATCTAGAATAGCGGATAGCGCTTTCATCCTTTCTTCAATGAGAGGTTGTGCTTCCTCAAGTCCCTTTTCTTTACCTATTTCTACGCCTTCTTTATAACCGGCTTCTTTACCTTCAGAAACCCCTTTGTCAAAGCCTTCAATATAGCCCTGTTCATGGCCTTGCTTTATTCCTTCGTCGTAGGCGTCCTGACGGATCTGCTCTAATTCTTCAATGGTCAAAGTAGGAAATTCAGGCTCTTGTGGCTCAGGTTCGGAGTGTGCCTGCTTTTTCGTATACAGCTCTTCAAGCGGTGTACCGAATGCGGTCGAACGACCGCGGAATTTTTCGGGCTTATCCGTAACATCTGGAATGGGCCAGTTTTCTAATAACTCATCCAGCGCTTCGGTGCTGACTGGGCGGCCTTTATACAACTTTTTATCGACCATGGTTTATAGGAACTCCTCACCACCACCGCCACCAAGCATAATTTCGCCTGAGTCAGCCAAACGTCTAGCCGTTGCCAAAATTTCTTTTTGTGCTGCTTCCACTTCACTGATCCGTACTGGAGGCATAGCCTCAAGGTCATCTTGCATCATCTCAGCAGCACGCTTGGACATATTCTTCATAATCTTTTCTTTCAAAGATTCGTCTGCACCTTTTATTGCTTTCATCAGTACGTCTTGCTGTACTTCACGCAGAATAGCCTGAATACCTCTGTCTTCTACATCCATCAAGTTTTCAAACACGAACATGAGGTCTTGAATTTGTTGCGACATTTCTTCGTCATGTTCTCGGATTGAATCCATCAACTGACCTTCAATATTGGTATCCAAGTAATTCATGATATCTGCAGCGGCTTTTAAGCCACCCATTTTCGCTGCTTGTGCACCAGCTTGACCAGCGAACTGCTTCTCCATGATCTCGTTTAGTTCTTGTAGTGCCGCAGGTTGCACTTCTTCTAAGTTTGCAATACGCATTGTTAAATCTAAGCGTACTTTCTCAGGAAACTGAGACAAAATCTCGGCGGATTGCTCAGGCTCTAAATAAGACAATACAATCGTTTGGATCTGCGGGTGCTCGTTGCGGATAATATTGGCAACCTGCTTCGAGTCCATCCACTTCAACGAATCCAACCCTTTTGCACCAGAGCCCATAACTATTTGGTCAATAAGACTTGCCGCTTTGTCTTCACCAAGTGCTGCGGTTAGCGCCTTCTTAATGAAATCTTCCGATTGGAAACCTATCGTACTAAAACTTTGAATTTGTTCGATAAACAAATTGTGCACAGCTGCTATTTTAGCCTGAGATAGGTCATCCATGGAGGCCATTGCCATACCGACCTTTTGCACTTGCTTCGGCTCTAAGTGTTTCAAAATCTGAGCCGCATCTTCTTCAGTCAAACTAAGCAGTAAGATGGCAGCCTTGTCGACGCCATCTAGCTTGTCAACGTCAAAGGCTGCGGGCAATTGTTTTTGTTCTTGATCAGTCATCTTCTGTCAACCACGCTTTCACAACTTGTGATGAGAGTTCTGGTTCGTTAGCAACTAGGGCACGTACTGCTTTGAGTAAGTCCTCGTCGCCATGTAAGTCTGGCAATTGTAATCTACCGTCAGAAGAGAAGCCAACCGCAGACTCATCGAATTCGTTATTTAGCATATCGAGTGTACTGTCACCTAAATCTACACCACTGGTCAACGCATCTTCATCAAAATCTTCAAGCGTATCATCTGGGTAAATTAGACGCTTAAGCATAGGTCTTACTACCGCTAAGATTAGCACAATGATCACTAAGGTACCTGCTGCAAGACGGATTGTCTTTTGAAACCAGTCTTGCTCCCAAAGCGGTATCTCTTGCATTTCAGTGAGGTCTTCACGAACGAATGGTACCGTCACTACCTCTAGTGCATCACCTCGCTGCATATCAAAGCCCACACCACCTTGTAGCAAACGACGGATGTTATTTAACTCTTCTTGCGTACGCGGCGCCATTGCCATGTTACCTTCAGCATCAGGTTTTGCGAGGTAGTCAACGGCCACACTCACACTGATCCGGCGAATAACCCCAGTTTGCTGACGTTTATGGCTAATAGTAGTATCTAATTCATAGTTACGGGTTGCTTCTTTTTGATTACTGCTTGGTGTCGCACTTTGACCATTACCGCCTTGCCCTGCAACCTCTGGGATATTTGAGTTTATAGGAGGTTGATTAGTCAGCGCACCCGGAATACCTACTGCTAAACCACCAATATTATTTTCTTCATACGTCGTTTCGCTACGAACCGCAGGTA
Organism: Pseudoalteromonas piscicida; assembly: GCF_000238315.3. Classification (NCBI taxonomy): domain Bacteria; kingdom Pseudomonadati; phylum Pseudomonadota; class Gammaproteobacteria; order Alteromonadales; family Pseudoalteromonadaceae; genus Pseudoalteromonas; species Pseudoalteromonas piscicida. Next base: position 498,755 of record NZ_CP011924.1, on the reverse strand, counting down.
AATCTGGGTTATAACGTTTTTGCGTTTCTTCAACTGCGCTGAAGTCCATCGTTAAGTCAACCTGCGCGGTAAAGTTACCAAGACCTACAGTTGGGATCAGGATGCTATCAATTTTTTCTAGATATTCTTGTTCACGCTTACGTTCGATTTCATACTCTTTTCTCGAGCGCGCAGCTAAAGAGTCTTGAGAACCAGAGTTGAGTAGACGACCGTTTTGATCGGTGACAGTCACGCGTGAAGGCTCTAGGCCTTGTACTGCTGATGCCACAATGTCTACGATTGAATCAACTTCTTCGCCGCCAAGCGTTTTGCCACGTTTAAGGGTAATAACTACGGTTGCAGAGGGCTTTTTCTCGCGACGTGCAAAGACGTTTTCTTTTGGAATTGCAAGTAACACTTTTGCACGGTTTACGTCTTGTAACTCTTCAATTGTTCTCGCAAGTTGTTGCTCACGACTATGTTTTAAGCGCTCTCTTTCAAGACGTTGGCTAACACCAAAACCCATATCCTGCATCAGAATATCAGTGCCAGAACTCGGAGACTGGGTAAAGCCGTCACGCGCCATGCGTAGTTTTATGTCTTGATAGTCCGACTCAGCAACTAAAATGGTATTACCATCTAATTGGTATTCAATTTTCTGTTGGTCTAAAAAGTCTAACGTTTCGACGAGTTCTTCTGTTGGGTATTTACCAAGCGGACGCATATCTGGCTGGCGCGCCCAAATGATAATAAAGATTGCGATTGCTAAACAAATAGCAAGGGCAATAACCAGAGTAACCTGGCGCAACATATCAACACCGCTTAGCGCACTGAAGTAGCCTGATTTTTGCTCTTGTTGCTCATCCGATCCGCTGTCATTATTCAGCGCTGCATCGGAAAGCGTAAGATCTGTTGATTGATTAGTAGCCACGATTACTCTCCACAGTCACTCAATTAAACTGGCATGCTCATGATTTCTTTATAGGCCTCAACAAGTTTATTACGAACTTGCACTGTTGCCTCAAAAGCGACCGACGATTTTTGTTTCGCTATCATGGCTTCTGCAAGAGAAACGCTTCTGTCACCCATTTCAACAGCGGTGACTTTTTGTTTCGCTTCTTGTTGTAAGCCATGAACCGTATTAAGTGCGTCTGAGAGTAAATCGCCAAACTGAGCCGATGAAGATGCCGCCGTCTTAACCGGCTGCACTGATGGCTGTGTGTTTCTCGTCGCTTCTGCAGCCATTGCCTGCATTTCTTGAAATAGCGCTGATGATTGTACTTTCATGATGCTTTACTCAAAATAACTCTTAGTTACCTGTAATAAAGCAGAAAACGTGCCAACTTAAAATCGTTAATTTTCAGTATCTTGAAAAATTTTTAGTATGTCGAAAAATTGGCAGTGCATAGAAGTAAAAACTAGGCGCCTAAGATCTGCTGATCTTTATAGACACCTAATTAAATTTTAATTGACATATAAAGCTTAACCTGAGGTTTGGAAAAGCAATGAGCTAACTCACTCCTTTTAAGCTTAGGTATCTTAGGTTAAGCGGGTAACGCAATCCCTAAATCTCGCATTTTTGCCAGCTTATAGCGAAGTGTGCGAGGACTCATACCCAATACCTCCGCCACCTCTTTACGTTTACCATTAAACTTTGCCAGCGTATCTAAAATAATTTGGTGCTCTTTATCCTGTAACTCATCTTTATAGCTAATGATCTCATCCTCACCTTGAGATCGCTCCATTAATGTTGATGCTTCATGATTTACAAGTGGTGTAGACTCAATCAAAGCCATCGGTGAGAAATTTTCGATAAAAATATCATCTTCTTGAATTTCATTACCTTGGAACAAAATTAGGGCACGTTGAATAACGTTATCTAATTCCCTTACGTTTCCAGGCCAACTGTGCGAACTGAGCTTGCGCTTTGCACCGCTGCTTAATATAGGTGTTGGCTTGCCTGCTTTTTGCGTATGTCTTACCAACAAATGCTCGGCTAACACAGCGATATCACCTGCTCTGTCCTTCAATGGCAACCACTCTAGCGGGAAAACATTGAGGCGATAATATAAATCTTCTCTAAATACCCCGTCATCCACCGCTTCTTTTAAATCGCGGTTACTGGTTGCCAACACTCTGACATCCAGTGAAATGGTTTTTCTGCTGCCTAGACGCTCAACCTCGCGCTCTTGTAACACGCGAAGTAATTTTGCTTGTAATCCCAAATCCATCTCTGTGATCTCATCAAGCAAAATCGTTCCCTTTTGTGCTTGCTCAAATTTTCCAGGGCACGCTTGAATGGCACCTGTAAACGCCCCCTTTTCGTAACCAAATAGGGTCGCTTCGAGCATATTTTCCGGGATTGCAGCGCAGTTAATTGCGATAAAAGGCTCGTCTGCTCTGTCAGATTTATCGTGAATATAACGAGCCAACACTTCTTTACCTGAACCGCTTGGCCCAAGTACCATAACGCTGGCATCCGACTTAGCTACTTTTGCGGCCAGTTCAAGTAGTTTAATACTCTTTGGATCGGCAACAATGGGGCCGTCTGTCTCTTTTTCCTTCTCAGGTAAATAACGTCCAACCATATTAAGCAATACTTCTGGCGCAAATGGCTTCGCCATATAGTCGATAGCACCCAATCTCATCGCCTCAACCGCATCATCAATGGTCGCGTATGCTGTCATCATCAATACCGGTAATTCGGGATAGTTGAGTTTAATGGTCTTTAACAAGTCAAGCCCACTCATGGCACCCATTTGCACATCACTCACCACCAAAGAAAAGGTTTCCTGCTTTAGCAATAAAACGGCTTGTTCCGCACAACTTGCTTCTACGCACTCGATATTTGAAAGCTGCAATGTATCTATGAGTGCTTCTCTTAAACCAGCATCATCTTCAACAACTAAAACTCTGTTACTCATAGCTCCTCCGCCTCAATTAGTGGTAGTACCAAGCTAAAACGCGCGCCCTTACCTTCAACGTTGTCTGCCTGCGCAAACCCTTTATGCGCGTTAGCGACCGAATTAACCACCGCAAGTCCTAACCCAGTCCCCTGCGACTTAGTTGTGAAAAATGGCTCAAACAACTTGTCTACTAAGGTTTCATCAATACCTGGTCCATTATCAATAACTGAAATACGTACATACTCGCCACACGGCTCGCGCTCTGCATTAAGTTCAATGTGTGCCGCACTGCCAATTATTTGAACACTGTTGTGGATCAGATTTTGGATCGCACTTGCAAGCGCAGTGCGATTACCTAATATTTCGATATCTGGCTCAGGTAAAAATGCTTCCAACTTTGCTTGGTTAAGCTCAACCATAGCGTCAGCACCCGCTTTGACTTCACTCAATAACTGTTGCATTGACACTCGCTCAACCACTTGTTGTTCACCGCTTTTAGCGAACAACAGCATGTCATTAACTTGGCTTTCTAAGTCTTTTAACCGAGACATCAACTTATCGTGAAACTTTTCTCGAGAAGCCGGAGGAAGATTAGCTGCACCTAGATTTGCACCATATAACATCGCAGCCGATAACGGCGTACGCACTTGATGCGCCAATGAAGCAACCATTTTTCCTAACGCACTTAACCTTTGCATATGCGCAACACGGCTTTGGAGCCGGCGCGTCTCGGTGAGATCTGTCATCAAAATGAGTTGCCCAGGTTCTGGTGTTAGCGCGGTTATATCTAACTTAATTCTTCTGCCATCTTTAAGAGAGACTTCATGACCATCGTCCTGCTGTGGTCGAAATGAACGCTGAATAACGCTAAACCACTTTTCACCTTCGAGTGGTTCACCCAACATATCCATCGCAATTTGATTCGCCTTGGCAATCATACCTTGACCATCAAGTACCACGACTCCCGCAGGCATAGTATCAACAAGATGACTTAACCAACTCGCCTGCTGCCTAAGGTCGCTTAGCTCACCGACGTAGGCTTCTTGCAGCAAACAGGGATTGTAGCGATTCGTCGTTGGTACAAATTGTGGATTAATAACATGTGCTAATGCCATTTTTCCGCTCTCTTAAAAATAAACTCAATGGATAAAAGCAAAAAACGATCCAACTTTATATTTTATTTAAAACATAGAGTTACATAACACTTAACAATATCAATTTATTGACACTGTTTTTATATACAGCATTATGCTAGAGTTTTTGAAAGCCAAATGTGATGCCGCAATGAGTAGTTGGCGTAGTAAATCATTTAGCTTATTCATATTCACAATTAGATAGAAGAGAGCCAACAATGACAATACGATGCGGCTGGGTGGACGAGAGCAAACCCGATTATGTTGAATACCATGATAAGGAATGGGGAAGACCTGTACTGGATGACCAGAGCTTGTTTGAGTTTATCACATTGGAATCTGCACAAGCTGGCTTAAGCTGGTATACCATTTTGAAAAAACGTGAAGGCTATAGAAAAGCATTCCACGATTTTGATGTACACAAAGTGAGCCAGATGACAGAGCAAGATGTCGAGCGGTTATTAGCATTTGACGGAATTATCAGAAACCGCGCAAAAATCGCAGCCACGATAAACAACGCTAAGCGATTTATTGAAATTCAGCAAGAGTTTGGCAGCTTTGCAAAATACCAGTGGCAATTTGTTAATTACAAGCCTGTTATCAATCCCATGCGTGACAAACACGATGCCGTTGCCACCAGTGAACTCAGCGACAAATTTGCCAAGGACTTAAAAAAACGTGGGTTTAAGTTTTTAGGTTCAACCACCGTGTATGCGCATATGCAAGCTTGCGGCATGGTTAACGACCATGCCGATAACTGTTTTTGCAAACAAACCATTATTGCCAGTTATCAAGACTTGGATTTTACTCGACTTTAAACAATAAAACACAAGGCCGCGTATTAAGCGGCCTTGCTGAGTTGATTCGGTAGTAATTGATGAACTATCAGTCACGATTGAGATTATACTTTTTCATCTTCTCAACTAATGTTGTTCGGCGAACGCCCAAGATTTCAGCCGCGCGAGCAACCACATAGTCGTAGCGCTCTAAAGCTTGAGTGATCAAATCAATTTCAAGCTCTGCTAAATATTCTTTTAACTCTATCCCCTCGTCCGGCAGTAAGCCAACATTCGCTGCTTGCGGCGCAAAATCTTCCGCGACCATGTCCTCTTCGTCGTCACTAAAACCATCGCTAAATAGTTCATTGAACGCATCTTTTTCTAATAGTTCCTCTGGATATTCAGGCTCAAACGCTTCAACTTCTATATAGCGGTATTTTTGTGGTAAATCCGTCACATCGACAACCTTGTCTGGGAACATAATCACCATTCGTTCCACAAGGTTTGCAAGCTCTCGAATATTCCCAGGCCAAGCATGCGACTTTAAGCTGTCTACGGCTCTATCCGTAAACTTAACCGAATTACCCGTTTGTTCATTTACTCTACGTGTTAGTTCTTTTAGCAGTAGCGCAATATCTTCCGCACGCTCGTTTAAAGAGGGGTTTTCAATGGGGAATACATTGAGTCTATAAAATAAGTCTTCGCGAAACTTGCCGTCTTCAATCATGGTTTCAAGATTACGGTGCGTTGCGGCAATCACACGAACATCGGCCTGAATAGGCTTTGTGCCCCCTACTCGTTCATAGGTGCGTTCTTGCAAAACTCGTAACAACTTCACCTGCATTTGCAGTGGCATATCACCGATTTCATCGAGAAAAAGCGTACCGCCTTGCGCAAGTTCAAAGCGCCCTTTTCTGGCTGAAATCGCGCCAGTAAACGCGCCTTTTTCATGACCAAAAAGCTCGCTTTCTAACAACTCCCCAGGGATAGCACCACAGTTAACTGGCACAAATGGTCCCTGCGCACGTTTAGACAATAAGTGTACGTTACGTGCAACCACTTCCTTACCGGTTCCCGATTCCCCCAAAATAAGGACATTGGCGTCGGTTTTAGCCACTTGAGAAATCAAGAAACGAACGTTTTTAACCGCTTCGGTTTCCCCAACTAAACCATCAAAGCTCTTATTTAGTAGCTTGTTCTCTTTGTTTGGAAGCATACGTAAATATTGCTGACAGTCATGTAGCAATTGCATCGTGACTTCTTGCCCAAAGGGTTCGGTGATGAGCCCTATCACATTCGGCAACGCAAGTAGTGGTCTGAGCGTTTCACCTATTAATAAAAATGGGACGGCTGGATGAGATTTTATTAGTGCTTCGTGTGTTAAGCTTTGCAAAGCGCCTAGCACAAAAATTGGTTCTTGGTTGTTATCAAGGATCTTGGGCTCATAATGCTCTTCGGCCAGCACATCGTTTGCTTGACCGACAAAACTAAGTGCCGCACCTAATCCGATCGCTCTTTTGTTGTTGTTATCTAAGATCAAGACCATTGCTTGAGAACCAATCTACTTAAATTTTTTCAATAGTTAGATTGTAAGAGAGATTAAAGGGGATGCAATACCTAAGTGGCAACTTTTTGACATTAACGCCAAAAAATCGCCACTAGAGCTGTTCTATATCAATACTTTGGTATTAATTTATAATAAACCTAGTACCGATGATGCAGACTGATTAGCTTGGCCACGCAAAGCAATAGAAGCTTGCGACAAAATATCGTTGGCGACTTGATCGCTCACTGCTTGCGCGTAATCGGTGTCTTGAATTCGACTTTGGCTAGCCGCAATGTTCTCACGTTGGTTACTCGCAGAGCGAATCGTACTAGATACCGCATTTTCAAATGCACCAAGCTCAGCACGTTGGCTGTTTAAATCTTCAGAAACGGTATCTGCTGCATCGATGGCTGCTTGTGCGCCCGCCTGCGTCGATATGTCCACACTCAATATTGCACTGGCAAAACCACCATCAGTCTGCTGTAGCGACTGAGTCGTATTAGCGTCGGGACCTACCTGAAAACTACGAGACTCACCGTCAAAAATTTGTGCGCCGCCAAACGTGGTATTTTCAAACGTTTCGCTGATTTGCGTTTGCAGCTGCGATACTTCGTCTTGCAATGCTTGACGGTCACTATCTGTCAACGCCCCATTACCAGCTTGAATCGATAATTCTCTAATCCGAGAAACCGCATCATTCACTCCAGACAATGCCGAGTCAGCGGTTTGCGAATACGAGATACCATCATATGCGTTACGAATGGATTGACTGTAGCCGTCCTGCTGAGACGTCAAACGATTGATGATCTGCAGAGCCGCAGCGTCGTCTGCAGCAGAATTAACCTTCTTACCAGAAGCCAGCTGTTGATTGAGTTTATTAGCAGTCTGCTCCGTGCGATTAAAAAAAGCAGTACTTTGTGATTGGATTTTCATATATACCCCCATTCACTATCATTAGTTTAAATCTACGCTATCGTGAGCAAAAAGTCACCATAGCCGTTAAATTTCCTGCAATGACTGGCATAAATACTGCAAAACACATAGAAGTGATATAAAGTATTGAGTAGTAGCTAATTTATTGTATCGGTGAGATATCTAGAGCAGTTTCGATACTCGATACTGTAAAGTTTTGATTGCACCTGTAGGTGGATACCCTATGTTTGATAATAAAACCATTTTAATAACCGGCGGCACTGGCTCTTTTGGCAAAAAATATGTCAAAACATTGTTAGATCGTTATAAGCCAAAGAAGATCATCATATTTTCGCGCGACGAGCTAAAACAGTTTGAAATGCAACAAGAGTTTAATCAACGCTGCATGCGATACTTTATCGGAGATGTACGAGATAAAGATAGGTTACGAAGGGCAATGCAAGGCGTCAACTACGTCATTCATGCCGCTGCATTGAAACAAGTTCCTGCTGCCGAATACAACCCAATGGAGTGTATCAAAACCAATATAAATGGTGCCGAAAATGTGATTGAAGCCGCTTTAGATAATGACGTCGAAAAGGTAATCGCACTTTCTACCGATAAAGCAGCTAATCCAATCAACTTATACGGCGCTACAAAATTAGCGTCGGATAAGCTTTTTGTCGCCGCAAATAATATGGCTGGCGGACATAAAACTCGATTCTCTGTTGTTAGGTATGGCAATGTGGTTTGCTCAAGAGGTTCAGTGGTCCCGGTATTCCAAAAGTTTATTGATGAAGGGAACGGTCATATTCCTATTACTCATGCAGATATGACTCGCTTTTGGATTAGTCTTCAGCAAGGCGTTGACTTCGTACTTAAGAATTTTGAGCGTATGCTTGGCGGCGAAATCTTTGTGCCAAAAATTCCATCGATTCGAATCGTAGATCTTGCAACCGCAATGGCGCCCAATGTACCGCAAAAAATTATCGGGATACGCCCTGGCGAAAAGCTTCACGAAGTAATGTGTCCTCAGGATTTAAGTTTTGACACCTTTGAATTTTCTGATCATTTTGTTATTGCTCCGGGGATCAAGTTTAGTAGCAGAAGTAATTCTTTTGACCTTAATGCGCTTGGTGAGCAAGGAAAAGCGGTGCAACCTGGATTTGAATACAACTCTTTGACTAACCCAGTTTATATGAGCGTGGAAGAGATAAAAGCGTTTAACCTACAAGCACTATTATGATCCCATACGGAAAGCAATCAATAGACCAAGCGGATATTGACGCCGTTATCGAAGTACTGCAATCGGACTGGTTGACACAAGGCCCCAAAGTCCCAGAGTTTGAGCAAAAACTTTGTCAGTATACTGGCGCAGATCGTGCCGTTGCGGTAAACAGTGCAACATCTGCACTACATATTGCCTGCCTCGCCCTTGAAGTTGGTAAAGGTGATATTGTCTGGACCTCACCAAACTCATTTGTTGCTTCATCTAATTGTGCGCTTTATTGCGGTGCGAGCGTCGATTTTGTCGATATTGAAATCAGTACCGGTAATATGAGCATTCAAGCGCTCAGTAACAAGCTAGCACTAGCAAAGCAACAAAACCAACTCCCCAAAGTAGTTATACCGGTGCATTTTGCAGGGCAATCATGCGATATGAAGGCCATCCATCAATTAGCCGTGCAGTATGGTTTTAAAATAATTGAAGACGCGTCACATGCTATTGGTGGTTCCTATCATGATAAAAAGGTGGGTTGTTGTGAGTACTCTGATATCTGCGTTTTTAGCTTTCACCCAGTAAAAATAATTACCTCGGCTGAGGGTGGTGCTGCGCTGACAAACGACTCAACGCTGGCAAATACGATGGCGAGGCTTCGCAGTCATGGTATTACTGGAAATCCAGACGAGTTTAATGAACCCAGCCATGGGGTCTGGTACTACCAACAGCAAGATTTAGGCTTTAACTACCGTATGACGGATTTACACGCGAGTTTAGGGATAGCACAGCTTACTAAGGTCGATACATTTGTTAAGCAGCGAAATAATCTTGCTAACACGTATGATACGCTATTTGCAGATAGTATTGGGATCACACCTCTCGCGCGCTCTGAAAGCTCAATTTCTGCCTATCACTTATATGTTATTCGACTCGAAAGTTGTACGCCTGATCAGCATAACTTTATGGTCAGCGCGCTTCGGAATAAAGGCGTTTTTGCGCATGTTCATTATATTCCAATATACCTGCAGCCCTATTATCAGAATTTAGGCTTTAAGGCTGGCTATTGCGCTGAAGCTGAATCCTACTACTACAGTGCAATCACTTTACCTTTGTATCCAACCCTCACTTTAACCCAACAAGAGTACATCGTTAGCACGACTGAAGCGCTTTATCTTGAGTGTACCAGCAGTGATGAAAGCTAAAGGAAAGATTATGAATAATAGACCATTGCAACTGGCTTTTATTGGCGGAGGTAATAACTCTGCAGTCGGCTATGTACACTTTTCAGCAGCACATTTAGATAATAAGTTTCAGGTCGTCGCGGGTGCATTTAGTCGAGACGCTAAGGTCAATCAGCACACGGCTGAGCAATGGAATATAAGTACAGAGCGTACCTATAACTGCTGGAAGGAGTTAATTTTAGCAGAGCAAAACGCGGTAGACGCTTTTGTTATTTTAACACCAACCCCTCATCACACTGAGGTGTTAAAGGCCTTATTGGCAAGAGACTTAGCCGTGATTAGTGAAAAGTCATTGACTTGTGGATTGGCTGAGGCGAAGGAAATTGAAGCTTGTTACGATCCCAAAAAACACTTTCTTGCAGTAACTTTCAACTACAGTGGTTACGCTATGGTGAGGGAGCTCAAGCATATCATTTCTAATGGTGCGCTTGGAGAAATACAAAAAATTCATCTTGAAATGCCCCAAGAAGGCTTTAAACGCCCACCAGATATCGCAGGTAAGCCTAGCCAACCTCAATCATGGCGTTTAAAAGATTACGACGTCCCCACTATCTGTCTCGATTTAGGTGTGCACCTTCACCATTTATCTAGCTATCTATTAGAAGTCGAGCCTGAAGCCACCTGCGCGCAATTTGCTAATCACTCAGAGTTCAAAGGATTAGTTGATGACGTTAATATGCTCTTGAAATACCCAAATGGTATCGTTGGCTCAATGTGGATGTCTAAAACAGCAATTGGTCATAGAAATGGTCTGTCCGTACGCGTGTATGGCACAAAAGGAAGTGCTCGCTGGTTTCAGTTAAATCCTGATGAATTAGAACTCAACTATAATGATGGGCGTCGGGAAGTGTTAGATAGAGCAGGCCAATGCCAGTATGCGAATCAATTTCGATATAATCGGATGAAACCTGGCCACCCCACCGGTTTTGTCGAGGCCTTTGCCAATTTATATAGCGATATTGCGGGAGCACTCCAATTACACTTAAGCAACCAACCCAGTCGTTCAGAGTACGTTTTTGGATTTGAGCAAGCCAAGCAAGGTTTGGCTTTATTTGAAGCCGCAAAGCGCTCTGCTGAAAGTGGTACATGGCAGCAGGTGAAGTAGTTTACTTCGCCTGCTTAGGTTATTCACTCTATTGACTAAATTGTGTCTTAACGTCGTTGCGAAGCACTTTTCCCATCTGGTTTCTCGGTAAAGCTTCCACTCTTTCTATAAATCTAGGCTGTTGATAGTCAGTTAGCTCTTGCAAGCACGCTTTTCTAATTACAGGAATTAAGTCGGTGTCTTGGCTTTGCTCTATGACCACTTTTACAATTTCGCCCAATTGCGCGTCTTTTATCCCAAACGCAACGCAATCTTCTACGCCTTCGACTGATTTGACAACTGTCTCTATATCTTGAGGGAATACATTGATCCCGCCGCTAGAAATCACCTCTTTTTTACGGCCAACGTAGTAGAGATATCCGTGCTCATCCACATAACCTAAGTCTCCGGTTTTAAAGAAATCTCCCACATAAAAAGCCGCCCGAGTTTGATCTGGCATTTTTAGGTAGCCACCAAAAATGGTAGAAGTGTTACAACATATCTCTCCTACTTGACCAGCTGCGACTTCACACCCTTGATCATCCGTAATTTTCAATGAGACAAATGGCAGTGCTTTGCCAACACTACCACTTTGATTAGGATTTTCTGAAACCGCAAAATCAGTGACCACACCCACTTCTGAAGCGCCGTAGCACTCATGAAAGCGACAGCTTAGCATACCTAATAAACGCTTTTTGGTCGTATCCTCAAGCACAGCAGATGATGAAACGATACATTTCAAAGAACTTAAATCTGCACCAGATGTACCTTTTGCAATCAAACTTTCTAGTTGAGCAGCTACGGCAAACAAAAAACTGACCTTATACTGCTCAATCGCACTTAGCCATTGTGAAAGATTAAACTTGGGCATAACAACGGTTGTAGCGCCAAGCATTAACGGCATTAGCACCCCTCTTTGTGCTAAAGAGTGATACATTGGCGTTGCTACTAGGATCACATCTTGTTTGGTCAAACCGTAATATTGGATAGTTGCATCCATAGCGCGGTTTATTTTACATGCTTGGCTTAACACAATTGGTTTCGGCTGCCCAGTGGAGCCTGAGGTCATCGTCAAAATAAACGGCGCATCAAGATCAACACCATGTTGCAAGTCATCTAATTTTTCACAAGATTGAACTGCTTCCCAACTTAGCTCTTCACTCACAGCTTTACCAAGAGTTACCAAGTTACTAGGCTCTATCAAATTGGCATCGAGTAATATTTTACTTATCGTCGGCCATGCTACGACCATGGCAACCGGCGTTTTCTTCAGCGCTGTTATTAATGCATTACCTTTGAGGCTAATTGGTAATGGCACAGCTGCGATTCCCAGCTTAGCAATAGCGAGTAGTGTTACGACAAATTCGATGCCATTAGGCGCAAATACACCCACTCGTTGACCGGGGGTAAGGCCCGACCGTACAAAGTGTGCACTTAACTTTAATACCTGTCGATTCAGCTCCTCATAGCTCACTTGCTGATCTAAATAGACAACCGCCGCTTTCTTGGGAGTCTGTTTAACATTTTCTCCGAATAACTCGTAAATACTCTTTGTCATGTATTTACCTCTTTACCAACATAATTAAACTCGCAGAGCGATGCATTTGGAAACAACTGTTGCGTTGCGCGCATTTTCTTTTCATCATGTTCGATAGACACGAAGCCCGCACGCTGGTTGAGCAGATTCACAAACTTATTTTCTTTGTTTATTACCGCAAGCCAAATGGCTTTAGGATATTTAGCTGCGGTTTCACGGAGTTGCCACTCCAAAACCATTTGTGCGTGGGCAAAGTTCACCTCATCAGAGGCTGCAAACCACCCACCAACCAGATATTCTTGCGCTTCAATACTATGCATTTGATGCCAAACGTATAGTAACGGTTTGCTGTTAGACTCCATCACAAATGACTCTCTATTGTTAGCAAACCACCACTGATAATGCCCCAGCACGTCAATACCAGAAGTAATCGTCATACGCCAAGTGTTATCTGGTAAATTCCTCGCTGCAAGGTATCTATTTACGTCTGAGTCGTTGACTTGACGGATCTTCACCTGTGCGGTTAGCTGGCATACATTTTCCTCTTGGCTATTTAGAGTTCTTTGTGTCACAGAAGATCTGATGTCATTCGCTAAAACCAACTCTGCAACTCGAATTGCCCCTTGGCCATCTACCTTAATCCTCGCAGTTTCTCGCGCTTTTATTATTCGCGTAGACTGCTTCACTAACGTCAAAATTAACGCGACAACCTCACTAGCCTCTCGCGTTAATAGCTCTGGTACATGAAAATAATGACCTAAATCATCAAGCGCGCTTTGTTGATTGTCTTGATTTGGTGCAATCGAAAACGTCAATGCTGGCGTGTTGGTTGCGGCCAGCTCATAAAGCGAAGTACCAAGTGCCCCCACAAATAGGCTACAACTTTGATAATAAGGCACAAGGGAAGTCGGTTGCCGAATTAGCTGCAATCTAGAAGTTGTATTCGCAAGCAGAGTTAACGCCTCTACTCTCTCAGCCATTGGCCCTAAGATAACGTCAATTTCAATTTCTGGTGCCATATTTAGCAACAAGGCTATCCAGTCAGAAACACTATGCCAATCCCCTCCACCGCCAAGAGAAAACATCACACGATTTAGCTTACGCTCTTGATGTGTGCAGTGTTGATATGCCGGTGACAGCATAGCAAAATCAGGGCCTAGTAGCTTATACTGCGAGCTTGCGTAGCGCTCACCAGTCTTATCACCACACCACTTGCTATCAATAAGTAGCTTAGCACTATGCGCTCTTTCTAAATCGTCCACTGCGACAATTGAGGGAATCTGTTTCGCAACTTCAAGTTCCCACTCTGAGTCAAAACGGTAGCTGTCCACGATAATGCTTTCAACCGGCTCTTGTATCTCAGAAAGTACCTTCAAAGTATTGTGAGCATCTTCTTTTTGCGTTTGTGCAAAAGGTAAAGTTTTTATGTTGCTCTTCAGCTCAAGTGATAATTGCTCGAGAACGGGTTTATCGACAAAAACTATCACCTCTTTGCCACAAGCTTGAAGCGCTAACGCTAACCACTTACAACGCATAAAGTGGCCAAGGCCACATAAGGTATCAACTCTTATCGCGATCATTGACAAGCTTAACCAGTGAATTTACCAAAGTGCCTACATTTGCATTTTCCGTGTCCATTAATAATTCGGGCGGCACCGCAATACGGTAGTCACTTTCTAACTGCATGATTAGCGTTAATATTTCAAACGAATCCAGTGTCCCTTCTGCTACAAAGTTATAACAGTCTATGTCATTGTCGGCGACCATTACACCTCTTTCTAGCAAAAACTGTTGAATAGTTTGGGTCAGCATTTCTTTGTTCAAATTCACGATAAATCACTCCATGCTAGTTGCTCACCACAGCGCAGATCTCTATTCACTGACCGGCCTATTAAGCTCGGCAGCTCTTTTGGCATAATTTCACCGCCGCCGGGTCGCATCTGCCTTAGATGTTCAGTAGTCAGACGTTCACCTGATTTAATATCTTTTATAATGTAGACACAGCGACGAGCTTTTGACGCTTCAGTAGGATAATTAACCTCACCCATCGCTTTTTCAATCTGTCTAACGCCATGGACTAGCGCCTTTAATTCATCTGGTGTCATTGAAAAAAAGCTATCCGCGGTGTTGTCACTTTTATCGAGCACAAAGTGCTTTTCTATCATGCATGCCCCTACCGCAACTGATGCCAGAGGTACATCATTGCCAAGCGTATGATCGGATAACCCCACAGGACATTTAAACGCTTCTCTCATATGTGGAATTGTGCGTAAATTGATCGTCTCAGCAGGGGCTGGATAGGTACTCGTACATTTCATTAGCCCAAGCTCAGTTACACCCGCCTCTTCAGCTACTTTTACTGCTTCAGCTATTTCTGGTAGCGTCGCGCCCCCGGTAGACATTATTACAGGCTTGCCTGTTGCGGCGACATCTCGGATCAGCTGATGATCGATCAATTCTGGTGAAGCAATTTTATATGCTGGTGCATCCAGCTGGCTCAATAAATCTACTGCGGTTTTATCGAATGGCGATGAGAAACATGTCAAGCCAAGTTTAGCGGCTAGTTCGAAAAGCTCAGCATGAAAATCCCATGGCATGTAAGCTGTTTTGTATAAATCGTGAAGATACTGACCTTTCCAAGGTCCCGTGGCTTCAAAATGCGGCAGTTTGCAGTCCATTGTTAAGGTGTCTGCTGTATAGGTTTGCAATTTAATTGCATCAGCGCCGGATTCATATGCCGCATGCACTAATTCTTTCGCTTTGATTAAGCACTGCCCATGGTTTGCCGACATTTCAGCAATAACATAACAAGGGCGATCGTGTCCTATCACCCTACCATCGATTTTAAAACTGGATTGAAATGTCATTGTGTTCCTAAATTCAATTTTTATCTATGTTCTTCAATACTGTTAAAGATTTAATCTTTCGCCAAGAGCAAAATAGGGGTATCATTTATCTTTTGGCACGGCATAAAACTGAGTTTCTAGTAACCAATGCCCTTCTTGGCGAACGTAATAATGATACCTATTGGCTGCAAAAGATTCGATTAATAACGGAATTTCCCATAAGTCCTCTGACCTGTGGTAGAGAGATAAAGCAAGTGTCGGTGTACACTCCGCTATATAATCTCTGCATTGAACAAGAGCATCATAATCGGCTCCCTCAATATCCATTTTTATCACATTACATTGAGTCATTGCCGTTAATTCACTTAAGTTGATACTCTCAACCAAACAGTCTTCTGACACGTTTGCAACTTCACCTTCTTCAATAACACTCACATAAGTTGCTGATAAGTTCTCTTTCACTAAGAGTTTTTTATTTTCTGGAAGCCCTACAGCTTTGCGATAAATACTAACATATTCAGTAGCATCTCCCATGGCTTTCAAACGCGATTCTAGCAACTTGATGTTCTTAGTACTTACCTCGACAGCAGCATAATGATTGATAGTTTGGGCGTAACGCTGAAAAAAACCAGCCAAAGTATCCCCATCATATGCACCGATATCTAAAACTCGCATCTTCTCGTATTTATACAATTTAGGAATGTCATCTGGGAAGTACATTTCGTATTGCTCGGGTAATGGGTAGTTATCGCGGCACGGACTAACACGGTAGTTAACAAGTAAGTTATAAGTATCTCGAGATTGTTGATCGGATAGCAAAGACAGCACTTTTGCACATTTACTTTCATCAACCAAATCGCTAGAAGGCTGCATCCAGAGTACACCACACTTGTTCAGGCGCTTTAGTGCTGCCGGAAACAAGTCGAACGAATCTAGAGTCGAAACAATTTGATCAAACCCAGATTCAAGTAAACTTTTTTCTACACCAGCGTAACCAAGTATAGAAATAATAACGGGAAAACATTTATCAAGCTTATCGTTGGGAAAAGCGTGACAAGGAATTCCCATGTAATCATTAAATTTTGGCGACTTATCTAAAATTGCGCGAGGCTTGAGACCTTTCTCCAACAAGTACGCAGCTAATACTTGGCCATAATGGCTTGCACCATAAATATAGAATTGACTATCTTGTATGTTCACTGCTGCTCCCTATTGTCTGCTAGAGGATTCTTTTGGGGGAATAATTCAATACTTACTTTTAATCGGCCACTCTAAGCAAAACATTAACTTACTACAAGCTTCTCCAAAAAAACTATAAATAAACAGTAGAAAATCGTTTATTTTCAGAACATTCTCGCTCAAAGAAGGTACCACTATCCCCTTTAAACCATTTCAACTTTACTTGCATGAAACCTCTGTATATCATCTAATTGACAACTATCTCCAATAAATAGGTTTGCCTTGAAGGACTTACAAATAATAATTCAGGCCCGAATGACATCGAGCCGATTACCGGGCAAAGTTATGTTGCCGTTATGCAATAGCTCTGTACTACAAGTGATGTTAGATAGACTCGGGGATTTGGTTAATAATGTAGTTATTGCAACCACCGATGATGGTACTGAACAACCCATAGTAGACCTTTGTAGACGCTTAAATATAAAGTATTTTCGCGGAAGCACAGAAAACGTATTAAGCCGCTATTACCTAGCCGCTCGTCATTATGGTGCTCAAGACAATACAGCAATTGTTCGCCTGACCAGTGACTGCCCCCTTATAGACTCTACGTTGGTACGCTTAGCTATTGATTATTATCAAAACCATAACGTGGATATGGTCAGCTTAGGACCACATAGTGGCTTTCCCCGAGGTTTAGATACCTGTGTATTTGCCTTTCGTCTACTGGCTCGCACGCATGAACTTGCACATAGTGCACCAGACAAAGAACACGTCACCTTAGGTATGCCTAAATTCAACACCATCAATAGCCACACTATCAGCGCTGGAGAAGATAATAGCCACTATCGCCTGACACTGGATGAACCAGATGACTACACCGCTATTCAAGCAATTTACCTGCAATTTAACAACAACCTTAACTTTAGTTACAGCGAATTATTGGAAACATTAAAGAATCACCCCCACCTAGCCGATATAAACAAGCATGTTGAACAGAAAACTGTCTAGCACAGAATAAGTCAATTGTGCATGAATATTTAGGCGCAATTTTTGCTTCAGCAAGATCATGCCTGGTGATTAACGTATTCAAAAAGAGAGAAAAATGAATAAAAAAACCGTATTAGTTACTGGTGCTACCGGCTATAAAGGAACGGTGCTTGTTCCTAAGTTGCTGGCTAAAGGATATCGAGTTATCGCGCTGGACACCCAATGGTTTGGGAATTTCTTGACTTCACATGAGAATCTCACCGTAATTAAAAGCGATGTTAGACAAACTGAAAATATAGACCTCTCAACTGTTGACAGCATCATTCACTTAGCTTCTATTGCTAACGATCCTTGTGGAGATTTAAACCCTAAGTTAACTTGGGAGGTCAGTGCGCTCGCCACAATGCAGCTGGCTGACAAAGCGAAACGTGCTGGTATCAAGCAATTTATATATGCCTCGTCAGGCAGTGTTTACGGTGTAAAAGACGAAGATCAGGTTACTGAAGACTTAACGTTGGAGCCCATTTCCGAGTATAACAAGACAAAAATGGTCGCTGAAAGAGTACTACTTAGCTACGCAGATGACATGACCGTTCAAATTGTCCGACCCGCCACCGTTTGTGGTTTATCTCCTCGCCAACGCCTGGACGTATCTGTCAACATGTTGACGATGCAAGCACTAGAGAATGGCAAGATTACGGTCTTTGGTGGCGCACAGGTGCGGCCAAATATCCATATCGATGATATTACTGACCTGTATATTTATATGTTGGAACATCCCGAAAAAACCAGTGGTGTGTTCAATGCAGGATTTGAAAACATCTCCATTATGGACATCGCCAATATGGTAAAGGCTCGGATCGATTGCGACGTTGAAGTGACGCCATCGAACGATCCAAGGTGTTACCGCATCAACTCGGATAAATTGTTGGCGACTGGATTTAAGCCCACTAAAAATGTCGCCACTGCGATTGAAGAACTGATTGACGCCTATCGCAGAGGCCAGTTAAAAAATGAAGATCGCTTCTATAACCTTAAGTGGATGCAGCGAGAAGTATTATGACTAAGCAACAAAGTATCATCACTCCGTTACCATCAATTGACCCCATCGTGTCGTTAACTGAAAGCTACGTTGAGACATTGCACAAAGTATTAAGCAATCTTGACGGTAATGCAGTCAAACAGCTGGTCAGCACTTTGCTGGATATGAAAGCCAACGGCGGTACCTTGTATTTGTGTGGCAACGGTGGCTCGGCCGCCAATGCCATCCACCTTGCAAACGACTTTACATTTGGTGTTCACCCTCAGGGCGATGCCCTGAAAGTGGAAGCACTGGCAGCAAACAGTTCAGTGTTGACCTGTCTTGGCAATGACATCGGCTACGACAACATTTTTGCTCACCAGCTAAAAGTGAAAGCATCCGCGCAGGATGTGTTGCTGGTTCTGTCTGGCAGTGGCAATTCAGGCAACATCATCCGTGCCATTGAGCAAGCCCAGGCTTTGGGGATGCACACTGTCGGAATTCTTGGATTTGATGGCGGCAAAGCCAAGCCATTGCTCAACCAGGCATTTCACTTTGCGATTCAGGATATGCAGATCTCTGAAGATACCCAGGTGGTGATCGGACACATTCTAATGAAAGCCCTTTATCAGGAGCTCAATCATGGCTAATGCGCCAATCCTTGTACTCGGTAGTAACTCCTTTTCGGGCGCTTCTTTTTGCGCCCATTTACTAAAACAAGAACATTCAGTGTTGGCAGTCAGTCGCTCAGCAGAACCTCACACCGCTCTGTTGCCCTACAAATGGCAGACTAACCAGCCTGATTTTCATCAGTTCGACCTCAACCACCAGCTGGACGATATTATGGCCCTGATCAAACGCCATAAGGTCAGTACTGTTTATAACTTTGCGGCGCAGAGCATGGTGGGACAAAGCTGGCAATATCCGGAACACTGGTTTATGACCAATGCGGTGTCAACCATCAAACTGCACAATCAGTTAAAAGACCTGGATCACCTGGACAAATACGTACATATCTCTACACCAGAAGTGTACGGCAGCTGCGAAGGTCTGGTGAAAGAGCATAATAACTACCAGCCCAGCACCCCTTATGCGGTATCGCGTGCTGCGGCAGACATGAGCTTGCATACCTTTTTTGATGTCTACAAATTCCCAGTGTTATTTACCCGCGCAGCGAATGTGTATGGTGAAGGTCAGCAGCTCTATCGCATCATCCCCAGAACCATTTTGTTTGCGCTGCTCGGTAAGGTATTACCTCTGCATGGCGGTGGTCATTCAACCCGCTCGTTTATCCATATCGATGACGTGTCAGACGCGACACTGAAGATTGGCACACAAGGCACATTGGGTGAGACGTATCATATCTCAACCGAACGCATGATCACCATTCGCGCCTTGGTTGAGCTGATCTGCGATATGCTGCAAGTGCCTTTTGAACAGGTCTGTGCCGTCACCGAGGATCGCCTCGGCAAAGACGCAGCCTACCTGCTTGACAGCAACAAAGTCCGCTCAGAACTGAACTGGCAGGATCAAGTCTCTCTGGAAAACGGCCTGGAGCGTACCATTGCCTGGGTCAAACAGTACCAGAGCGAACTAAGTACATTACCCCATGACTACATTCATAAAGCGTGAGTTCCCTATGTTCGGACAAGAAATCGATTTATTAAAAAATTACCCTAAGTCTAAGCGCGATACTAAGGGCCGTGCCAACGTGATCACCGAAGCAGATCGCGAAATTGCCAGGCAATATGGCAAAGACTTTTTTGATGGTGACCGTACCTATGGTTACGGTGGCTTTAGTTACTTTCCGCGTTTTTGGCAGCCTGTTGTACCGGACCTGAAGGCACACTTCGGCCTTAATGAAAGTTCTAGCCTGCTGGATGTTGGATGTGCAAAAGGCTTTATGCTGTACGACCTGCAGCAGATGATCCCGGGTATGACATTGCGCGGACTGGATATTTCTCGATATGCCCTGGAAAATGCCAAAGAAGAAGTCAAGGAGCTATTGACTTTAGGCAATGCCAAGGCGCTGCCCTATGAAGACAACAGCTTTGATGTGGTGATGTCAATCAACACCATTCACAACCTGGAAGAAAATGAATGTGCCATGGCACTGCGTGAAATCGAGCGCGTCAGTCGTGGCAAATCTTTTATTACCGTCGATGCCTACCGTAACGATGAAGAAAAAGAACGCATGATGGAGTGGGCACTGACAGCCAAGACCATTATGCATGTGGATGACTGGAAACAGTTTTTCCGTGATAACGGTTACACTGGCGATTTTTATTGGTTTATTCCGTAGGCGTATTATGACTTTGAACTCCATCGCAGCGCAGATCCGTTACACTTTGTGTGACGTATCCAGCCAGACTAAAACACCACACCTGGGCAGTTGTTTGTCCTGTGTTGATATTCTGACCGTGTTGTATTGGCGCACGATGCATATCACGCCCAACAACCCCGCTAATCCTGAGCGTGATTACTTTTTGTTGGGTAAAGGACATGCCGCCAGCGCGCTGTACACAACCCTTGCCTACCGTGATTACTTTTCTCCAACGGCACTGTACGAGCATGGTCAGACTGGCAGCCAGTTTGAAGAGCACCCGGGAATACACGCCCCAGCAGGCATGGAGACGGTTTCAGGATCTCTGGGCCATGCTTTATCGTTAGCAACCGGCATGGCACTGAGCAAACAGTTACAAGGCGCTAAGAACCGCTTTTACGTGCTCATGGGCGACGGAGAGATCAATGAAGGGACAGTCTGGGAGGCTGCGATGTTTGCAGCCGGTAAGCGCTTAAGTAACCTGGTTGCCATTGTCGACTTTAACAAATTACAAGGTACAGGTGAAAGTACCGAGATTATGCATCTGGAGCCGCTTGAAGAGAAATGGCGTGCCTTCGGCTGGCATACAATGCGCGTCGATGGTCATGATCTTGGTGCGCTGGAACAAGCTTTGGAAGCCGCAAAATCCATCCAACAACCTGTGTGCATTGTGGCCGATACGGTTAAAGGTAAAGGCGTGTCATTTATGGAAAACGACAACAACTGGCACTACCGCATTCCGACTGAAGAAGAAGTTGCTCAGGCAAAACAGGAGCTGGGAATATCATGAGAAACGCATTTGCACGAGTCCTGACTGAGCTTGCTAAAGACGACGAATCACTGTTGCTCTTTTACGCAGATATAGGTAACCGGTTGTTTAACCCCTTAAAGGAGTTTGCCGAAGAGCGCGCTATCAACGCGGGAATTGCGGAAGCGAATATGGCCTCTATGGCCGCTGGTAGCGCCATGATGGGCCATAAGCCCTTTATTTATACTATCACCCCGTTTACCACGTCACGTAACTTTGAACAGATCAAAATTGATATCGCTTATCAGAATCAGCCTGTGGTCATCGTCGGCACCGGCTCTGGCTTATCTTACGCTAACCTGGGTCCCACTCATCACTCATTCGAAGATATTGCGCTGATGCGCGCACTGCCAAATATGCACGTGGTCTGCCCGGCTGACGCATACGAGCTTGAGCAACTGATGCCACAGCTGATAGAGCTTAACGCTCCTTGCTACTTCAGAATTGGTAAGAAAAACGAGCCGGCAGTCCACGAAGGAAACCCTGCCCTTACCTTTGGCAAGGTGCATGTGATGCAACCAGGTGAGCGCATTGCCGTGCTGAGTACTGGTACCATTATGCCTCTTGCACAAGCATTAGTAAGCGAACTGACGGAGCGCGGATTATCGCCAGAACTGGTGAGTTTCCACACCGTAAAACCGCTCGACCAAGCGTATTTAAACGATGCGATAACCCGTTTTGACCATGTGATCACACTCGAAGAACACAATGTCAGCGGTGGCTTTGGTAGCGCTGTGCTGGAGTACTTTAGTGAACAGGCAAACTGGCCACGGGTGCACCGTTTCGGGATCCCGGACCGCTTTATCGATCAGGTGCATTCCACCGCAGATGCAAGAGCCAAAGCGGGTCTGACTGTGCCTGATATTATGAGCACCTTATCAGAGCGAGGTGTGGTGTGATCATAGGCATAGATTTTGATAACACCATTGCCGACTACACCGGCGTATTTTATCGCGTCGGTTGTGCGCTTGGCTGGCTACCAGAGACGGTCGGTCAAAGCAAAAATGAAGTTAAACAGTATTTTATTGACCAGGACAACGAAGCCAAATGGACCGAGCTACAGGGTATCGTCTACGGGAAAGAAATCACCCAGGCACGCCCCTATCCAGGTGCACTAGCAGCAATGCAATGCCTTTATGCACAAGGACATAGACTGGCCATCGTGTCGCATAAAACTAAATACCCGATTATTGGGGAGCGTGTTGACTTTCATGACGCAGCCACACAGTGGCTCCTCAGCCACGGTTTTATCGGATCAGCCGATGCGCCTGTTGACTCTGATTTGGTCTTTTTTAGCGAGACCAAAGTACGAAAGGTTGCGCGTATCTCACAGCTCAAGTGTGACGTGTTTATTGATGATCTGCCAGATATTCTGACGCACAGTGATTTTCCTGCACAGTGTCATGGGGTATTGTTCGCACCCAACGCACTTCAGGGGTTCAGCGGCCCGCAAATCAACCATTGGCAAGCATTGGATGCCTGGCTATGTTCTCTGCTGAATTAACAGACTTTATCTCATCTACTCTGGGACAAACCCACTGGCGCAGTTCCAGCTTGCCGCAGGGCGCAAATAATCAGGGGCATAAGCTCTTTTCGGATAACAACGCCTATTTTCTGAAATGCTTTGCGCCAGGCGCACGGGCATTCGACAAGCTTTACAATGAATTTCAGTTTAGTCAGCAGCTACACAAGGCCGGTATCTCAAATATAGCCAGGCCTATCAGTTATTGTTCTAACACCCTGTCTGCCATATACGAGTTTATTGACGGCCACACCTTTGACACAGTGAGAGCACAGGATGTCAGTGCAGCATGCAATTTCATTGCAGCCATCAACAGTCATCAGGTTGAGCGCACGGCGCTCAATACGGCTGCGGATAGCCCGGCTAAACTGGAAGACTTTATTCAATTAGTCACACGGCGTCTTTCACGATTCGAATCTCTGCGTGACAACGTTGAACTCAATACTCTGCTGACGGCGATAGAACTTCGCACCAGAGTTATCAGCACAACGCCCGGTATAGACTGGCAACAGCCCTGTCCAAACGACGTGGTCTCCCCCTCTGACTTTGGCTTTCATAACGCACTGAAATATCGCGATGACGTGTATTTTATTGATTTCGAATATGCTGGAAATGACAGTGCCTGGAAGCTGCTATGCGACTTTTTTGCCCAGCCAGCTGTGCCCGTGCCACTGTCTTACTTACCACTGTTTTTACGCTCGCCACTATTTGCAGCACAAGCATCCGCTGGGAACACTCTAAAGTGCGTCTTTGAGCTCACGCTGCTCAAGTGGTGCTTAATCATGCTCAACGAGTTTTTACCTGATGTTCAGGCCAGGAGACTGTTTTCCTGGAACATTTCTTGCTTAGAAGAAAGAAATGCAAAATTACAGCACATGCAGGCGCAGCAACTTGACAAGAGTCAACGCTACTTTGCTCAAATTAACGTTAAAATGCATACGTTACAAACCCAATTAAGAGACAACTAGAATGAAAGCAGCAGTACTATTTGAAACAGGTCAGCCTCTTAAGATAGTTGACAACATTCAACTGCCGGCGCTTATCACAGGCCAGGTGCAGGTCAAAATTCTCTACAGCGGCTTGTGCCACTCCCAGTTGATGGAAGTCAATGGTGGTCGTGGTGAAGACAAATATCTGCCCCACCTGCTTGGATATGAAGGTGTTGGTATTGTCGAGGCGGTGGGTGACGGCGTCACCAAAGTACAGGTCGGCGACAAAGTCGTAATAGGCTGGATCAAAGGTGAAGGTCAGGATGCTCCGGGCGGAAAATATCCACATGACGGATACCTCATTAACTCGGGGAGCGCGACGACGCTGTGCGATCAAACCATAGTGGCTGAAAACCGGGTTGTGAAGCTGCCTGAAGGCTTTCCGGACAAGCTCGCCATACTACTTGGCTGCGCCTTGCCCACAGGGCTTGGCCTGGTGTTCAACGAGCTGAAGCCTGAGACAGAAAAAACTCTGGCCATTTTTGGACTTGGCGGGATCGGCATGAGCGCGCTGCTCGCCGCAAAGCTGAGTAATCCAACAAAGTTAATCGCTGTTGACGTTAGCGACGAGAAACTCGCCATCGCCAGGCAGCTGGGTGCCACGCACACCATCAATGCCAACGATTCAGATCCTGTCAGTGCCATCTATGACATCACAGAGGGCCTCGGCGTTGACTATAGCCTGGAAGCCGGCGGAACCACAACCACCATAGAGCAAGCTTTTGAATCTGTGAGAGATGGAGGCGGTCAGTGCATCTTTGCCTCTCACCCTAGCAGTGAACTCAAGATCCAGCTGGAACCCCATGCCTTCCACCGTGGCAAATCTCTTCGCGGCAGCTGGGGAGGCGGAAGTCAGCCAGACAAAGACATTCCTATCTTTGTCGAATTATTCAAACAAAATAAGCTGGATCTGCACTCTTTGATCAGTAAAACTTATGAGCTCGACCAGATCAACGACGCTTTGGACGACCTCGCAAACAAAAAAATTATCCGAGAAGTAATTAGGATGGAATAGAAACGATGTAACAAGGAAAAAATATGAACAAACAAGATAAGACATTTTTTGGCACCGGCTCATCTCAGACGGCCAAAGAGACCTGGCTAAAACAGGATGAGAACGTTGACATCGAAGAACAGGATCTGCTGACACTCGGTCCTTATAACAGCCAGGGGATTTTACAAGACCCAAAGCGCTTTAGCTTCTTGATGTCTCGCCATAAATTTGTTTCTAAAATGTTTGCAGACTTCGATAATGTACTTGAAATTGGTTGTCAGGAAGGGATGGGATCTTTGATCGTTTCTCAGACTGTGAAAAAGCTCACATCCGTGGACTTTTACAAGCCACATATTCAAGATGCACAGAAATATATGGGGAAAAATCTGGACAATGTGACTTTTCAGGGGCACGACATTATTGGTGGTCCGGTTGAAGGCACATTTGACGGTGTATTTACGATGGATGTATTCGAGCACATAGATCCCCAACAAGCTGGTTTGTTCATGGAAAACATTGTTGCTTCAATGACTCCTCAGGGTACTTTAATCTTGGGGATCCCCTCGCTAGAGTCACAGAAGTATGCCTCAAAGGCATCTAAAGAGGGTCATATAAACTGTATGTCAGGCGCGGATCTTAAGGTATTTTGTGAACAGTATTTTCACAATGTCTATCCCTTTGGGATGAACGATGAAGTGGTTCACACCGGCTTCTTCCCAATGTGCCAGTACCTGATCATGCTGTGTGTGGCACCCAAGAAAGAGTGAGTTGGTTATGCACGTTGGTATTTTCACCTATCAAACAGGTCACTTAATGACCTATCAGTTGATGCAAAAATTTTTGACTATGGGGTATGAAATCTCGCTATTTGCTTTTCCTTTTTCATACCGCCCAAGTCAGCCGCGCCCTTTTGAGGAGCGGCCATTTCAACTCATAGAGCTAGATGTAGAGGCCTTTTGCCATACCTGTGGCGTTCACTACCACGCTATGAATTGCTGGGGTGCAGCTTCGTCAGAGCGTCTGAATACGCTGGCAAACAAACCTGATTATTTTGTCACAGCCATCGCAAAAATCATCCCGCAGCACTTTATTGAAGGTAATACTATTTTTAACTGTCATCCGGGTCTGATCCCGGAAAACAGAGGCTTAGACTCGTTTAAATGGGCCATTGTCAGACGGCAGCCAATCGGTATTACTCTGCATAAAATTGATAAACACACTGATGCAGGCACCGTGATTAAAAAAATGACAGTGCCGGTTATAGCATCAGACACCTACAAAGAGGTCTGTGACAGGGCGTATAACATGGAGTGTGAGCTGCTCTCGCAGTTTGCACTTTATCTCGACGACACTTCGAGCCACTTTACGGTAGACCCGCAAACGCCATTAAGCAGGCAGAAGATCCCGTCCGAAGTCGATGCTGATTTTGAACAGGTATTTGCACACTATCTTAAAGCACTACACAGCGATGTGAGCCAGTAATGTTTCAGCTTGTCTGATCCAGGAAGTCCTTATGAGTGAAATAAAAACCCGGTTTCTCGAACAGTATCACAAGCACAACTTGGCCACCGAGCCTTATGCCATTTACGGCAGTGGTGGTGGATGTGAGCAAATTCTGGCGCTGATTAAACAAGATGCTTTAGTCTCTCCGGCTATGCTCATCGATGACAAATCCGGCACAGACACCGTCACCGGATTAACCGACTTAACGCGTGAAGATTTACAGCACTATAAGATAGTAGTGTCATCACAAACATTTTTTATGCCATTAAAGATAAATTACTCGAACGCTTCGCTCCGGCAGAGCTTGAGATAATCTCACTGCTTGATTATCAAACCAGCTTTGATAACCCCTTGTATCGCTCAGAGCAGGCATGGAAAGAACACACCCATCTGGCTCGACGCGACTACGAAGGCGCGCACACAGCAGATTTTGCTCGCAACAAATTTTATATTGGTGAGGTTGACCCAGCTTTTGCCGACCGCTTCAGGCAGGTTGCCGAATCTCTGCCTCGCTCAGGCTATGACACAACTGCCAGTCAGTCAGACTACACCTATTACCGCAACTTTACCTCACTGAACGATGATTCGGAGGTGCAACGATTACAATTAACGCATGAGGCCCGACAGCATATCGATGAATTTCTGGCTCATGTGTATGACGATGTCTGCACTCAGCTTGGTTATAACTGGCAAGTCGTCAATGGCCGCATTACCCGCCTGGCGCAAATATCAGACTCTCAATTGGGCTCAAATGCTTATCACACCGATAGTTTGCCAGACACAGTCATAAAGCTGCTGCTCTTTTTGACACCACCAAGTAAAGCGCTTGGTACAACAGCAATAAAAACAGAGCAAGGCCAGGAAGTGTTTGTGACCGGGCCAACCGGCACCTGGGCTTTATTGGAGGTCAGCCAACTACTACACAGAGGCATTTCGAGTGACTCTGCACAGCGCATCGTCTGCGAGCTAACCATTACGCCCAGCCGTCGTCGCAACACTGCGGCCATGATAAAAGGGATTGTCTCACATTATCCCCTTATGCCGTGGCAACGTTGTAGTGAACTCAAAGTGTGTGTTTATCCAATTGGCTCACTGGAAAACGACAACTGGGCCATCTATGGCGACTCACCATCGCTGTTTTACAACACACTCAGCCCAGAGAATGAGCAACCAGTCGTTCTCTATCATGACGCCAACAGCGTAGCGTTGGTTTATCTGACCCCCCGCACACTCAATCTTGAGCACAGCCGGTTACAAGCGTTACCGGCCGAAGCATTGCGTGTACTTAAGCCCGGTGGGGATCTGCTGTTACAAGTGAACGACCAAACACAGTCAAATCAGGCAGCGTTGCTAGAGCGCACAGCAATAGAGCTTGGGTTTACGTTTATTAGCTCGGAGCAGGCGTTACTGAAAAGCATCTTCAGCGATATCACAACGCTTAATGCAACCGACACACATATTTTATTATTTAAAAAGCCTAAGGGAGACCTTCTATGAGAGTGATCATTTTTGGCACAGGAAAAGGCGGGCAAAATACCCTGCAGCTATTCTTAAATCAGCAAGGGCATGAGGTTGTATGCCTGATAGATAACAACGCTGCACTTTGGGGCTCGATGCGTGAAGGAGTAGAAATCAAAGGGCCTGACGTTTTACCGTCTTTGTCCTGTGATCAGATCATCATTGCCAGTCAGTACCACAAAGAGATTAAGCCCCAACTGCTCTCTTTAGGTGTCCTGGAAGAAAAAATCTATGTCGCGCACCATAATATGATGAACGGGTTTAGCTTGGAGTTTGGCATTTTCACTGGCTACCCACAAGGCAAAGCGCCCGACGTTCACACCTATTTTAGCTTCCGTGAAGACGTGCTTCGAACGCTAGCGATGCAAGTCGAGTTAGTCATGGCCAATCAGGTCGCAGGTAATATTGCTGAGTTCGGATGTGGCACTGGCCAATCCAGCTATATGCTTGCCAGAACCCTCAGAGACTGCAGCCAGTACTACAATATGCCGGCTAAGCACCTGCACCTGTTTGATAGTTTTGAGGGCTTGCCAGCTTCTACCCATGATATCGATCTGGAGTCCCCTCTTGTCCAGAGTAACGTCTGGGGAGAAGGCGCCTGTGCAGATATCAGTGCACAACAGCTGGCAGATACACTCAATACTCAGCTAAAGTTTTCAGATTTTAGTATTTATCAGGGTTGGTTCGAAGAAACTATGGTGCAAATCAAACCCGAAGAGCGGTTTGCACTGTTGCACCTGGACTGCGATCTGTACGAATCTACCTATCAGGTACTCGATTATATGTTTACCAACGAGCTGCTTTCTAAGGGTGCCATTTTGCTGTTTGATGACTGGAGCTGCAACGGTAACCTCCCGGAGTTTGGACAGCAAAGAGCCTGGGCCGATATCTGCAACAAATACAACATCGAGTTTGAACCGCGTGGCCACTATGGCATCGGCTCATATATCCTTGCGATACGTGGCTACAGTAAAAAATCAGCGAGCAACACCTGATGAGTGTTGCTATCTTCAACGACAAAGACGTGTTGACAGTCGATAACAGTACCTTAGACATGTTAAAAGCGCGTGCGTTGGCTTCCCCGACCAAGCGCTTTAGATTGTGTTGTCACAGAGATAATCAAGACCCTATCCAGGAGATGATTATTGTGTTGCATCGCAGCGCGTTAATGACGCCTCACCGCCACCCCCAACATAAATCGGAGTCCTATCATCTGATTGAAGGGGAAATGGAGGTCTTTATTTTTGACGACAAGGGGCTGGTATCACAGCGTATCCCCATGTCAGATAATGGTCAGGGTGCTTTTATGTATCGCCTTAGTGCGCCATTATGGCACCTGCCAATTGCCCGCTCAGAGTGGGTTGTTTATCACGAATGTTATGTCGGCCCATTCGACAAAGACATAGATGTTGAATACGCCCCCTGGGCACCGTCAGAAAATAAACCTGACGAATTGCAAGAGTATTATAGAAGAATAACAGGTCAGTAATGAAAATAGCTTTATACGGTGTTAATACAGTCACCGAACAACTTACTTCAACACTAGCAGATGAGCACGAACTAATATATGCCTGCACATCGGGACAAGAGCAGTTTGAATCCCACCCTACTTTATCTTTGCCTGAGCTAG
Source organism: Pseudoalteromonas piscicida (assembly GCF_000238315.3). Lineage (NCBI taxonomy): Bacteria > Pseudomonadati > Pseudomonadota > Gammaproteobacteria > Alteromonadales > Pseudoalteromonadaceae > Pseudoalteromonas > Pseudoalteromonas piscicida. Next base: position 469,096 of record NZ_CP011924.1, on the reverse strand, counting down.
TCCAGACAGAGATTGACAGGATCATCATCTGCTCCATGTTTGTCGACGAGATCGCACATGACTTAGTTAAACACGGTATCGACCTGGAAAAAATTTACTTTTACAACCAGATGCAAAGCATCATCGTAGCGTGCAAGGATGTTATTATCCCCACCGTGCGCAAAGACAAAGTACTCTACGCTGTCTTCGATTTGTCTCGCAACGTTGCGACATTTGATTGCTGCTGTTTTGCTATCCAAGCAGAATTGTACCGAGAAGAGCACCAATACGATTCCATCCATTTTGTGATCCAGCCGAAGCGCTCTTCAGATCCTGACTCCCTGAGTTTTACCACTTCTCATGAGCTGGATGATGTTGAATGGCGACTCAATCATATTGTTATTCCTGTTTTTGAAGCGCTCCCAGCCTGCTCGGGAGTGTCTAAAATGTCCTACCGCCAACAAGCGGTCGAGATGTTGCAACATCAGCCCCATGTCTTTCCTGAGTCATTCCGTGAAACACATAGAGGTATCCACCTGAAAATTGAGCAAGTGCTTAAATATAAACGAGCGGGTATAGACACAGCACGTTTCAGACCGCACGCCCATGCCGAAGCATTAGTGGATAGCTTTGTTCAGGACCGTAATATTGGCGGTAAAAAGTTGCTGGTCATCACACTACGTGAGTACCCTCTGCATGAACACCGCAATAGTCCGGTGGAAGAATGGGCTGAATTTACCAAACGGGTCGACAGCGAAGAATTCCACATTATTGTCGTGCGCGATACCAGCAAAGCATGCGAAGCTCTGCCCGAGTGCCTGAGTCATTGCGATACCTTGCCGCTGGCTTCTATAGACATGCATGTCCGGTTTGCCCTGTACCGTCGTGCCCATATCAACATGAGTATCAATGGCGGCACCAGTTATACCTACTTCTTTACCGAAAACGTCAATTCGATCATGTTTATCCCCACTAGCCGGGAGCATTTTTCAAACAGCGTCAAAAATGTTGCCACCGGTGGCTATTTCTTTGGTGAACAACCAGAATTTAGAGCTCATGAGAATCAGGTTGTTATCTGGCACAGTGGCACCACTGAAACCATTAATGGTGCCTTCTTAAAACTCCATCGTCAGATACAAACCGGCGAGCTACAAGACTTCTCCGACCTTTATGACGATCCTGCTGATATGGAGCAAAGCTAAATAATGAGCGCACACACTTCACTTTCACTGGCACTGGTTGGACTCGGCAGTTGGGGACAAAAAATTGCGCGTACACTCAATGAAGAAATCACCAGCGCGTCTCTGGACTTTGTAGTCACAAGCAACGAAAACCCTCACGACTTTGTATTACCGCATTGCCAGGTGTTTAATTCTGTAGATGCGCTACTGAGCAGTGATGTAATAAAAGTAGATGGCGTGATTTTGGCCCTGCCTCCGCATCTCAACAAAGCTGCGTCACTGAAAATTATGGCCGCTGGTATTCCTTTATTTATCGAAAAGCCTATGGCTATGAGCATTGCAGATGCAACCGAGATGCTTGACTTCGCCAGAGCACGTAAAGCCATTGTGGCTGTCGATCACATCGACCTGCATCACAGTGCAATTACACAACTGCGCCGCCTGCAACCTGGTGTGCCTACACATCTTGAGGCCAAAATAGGGGCGGCCTACAATCCCCGAGAAAATTGGCCGCCACTTTGGGAGTATTCCCCCCACTTTATTGCCGCAGCACTGGAGTTTTGCGGCGAATTGCCTGACACCATTTCCAGTCGGGCACTCCCTGTCGACGCTGATCTGTCACAGGATGTATTAAGAGAAAATATTGAAGTGACTATGACCTTTAGTAATGGCAGCACGGCAACCGTTGTTGGTGGGAATGGGATGGCCAAGAAAACCAGACAAATGGCTGTGACCTATGGCAACGATGTCTACCATTTCGTAGACAGAGAGGACCCGGATCTGTTTGTCGAACACCTGGATAGCGGACAAAGTCAGCCGCTTAGCTCACCAAATCGGATGCCACTTGGGCTGTCTCTTGAGTCTTTCATCGCTAAGGTTCAACGCGGTCAGTCATGTTGTGAGGAGTTTGAGCTGGGCCTCAATGTAGTGAAAATACTCACTGGCGCAGATCTGTCGCGTCAGACAAAACAACCTGTCAGGTGGAGTGCGTTATGAGTAAACAACCCCTTGCTATCTTGGGCGGCAACCCGGTACGTACCACACCTATGCCTGCCCGAAAGGCATTTGGCACGAGTGAAATAGACGCGCTCAATAAGGTGATTGCACATTATCAGCACAGTGAATCTGATCCCCCCTACGGCGGCGACTTTGAGCAAGCTTATTGCAACGCCTTTTCAGAGTATATGGGTGGCGGTTACAGCGTAGCCGTTGCAACCGGCACCGCATCCGTATTCGTTGCCCTTGCAGCGCTGATGCTACCTCAAGGTCAGGAAGTTATTCTTTCACCGGTGACCGATTCGGGGCCCCTCGCGTCCATTATTCACCAAGGATATGTGCCTGTGATAGCCGATGCGGCTGAGGATAGCTATAACAGCACCTGGGAACAAATCGAACCGCTGATCACGGACAAGACCGGTGCGATTATTCTGGTTCACTGTGCGGGTATCCCCACCGACGTTGAAACCATAGTGACCCAGGCCCACCAGCGCGGTATCAAAGTCATTGAAGACTGCTCTCAAGCGCCAGGCGCGAGATGGAATGGTCAAAAGGTTGGTGGGTTTGGCGATATCATGGCAACCTCTACCATGTATCGTAAAAATATTGCCGCCCCTGGCAGCGGCGGCATTGTCTACACTAAAAACCAATCTTTATATCACATGGCTCTGGCACATGCGGACAGAGGAAAACCAGTTTGGCAAGAAGGATACGCAGAACGAGACCCCTCGCTTAACCTGTTTCCCGCCCTTAACTGGAACACCAACGAGCTTTCCTGTGCGGTTGCCCATGCTTCTTTGTCTCGTCTTGACGAGACCATCACTGCGCGTAACGCGGTGCAAAATGCGCTAATTGAATGGATTAACACCCAATCGACATGTTGTTATGTTGCCAGATTCTCTGGCAGTGCGTCACCGTTTTTCCTTCAGGTGTTTATTCGCGAGGAGACACTCAGCGTAGATAAACTGACATTTTGTCAGGCCCTGCAAGCTGAGGGAGTAGACCTGAATCCGGACTATAAATTCCTGATCAGTGACTGGAAGTGGGCATTGCCCTACATCAAGCCCCCATTATCAACGCCAAATACCGTGTCTGCGCGGGACAGATCGTTTAACCTGTACTTAAATGAACAATATACCCAGCAAGAAGTGACGGATATTTGCGCCGCCATTGTCAAAGTCGAACAACACTATGCCAAATGACACTCCACAGAAACACACAAGATCTGTCCTGGTCCAAGGCAACTTTGACGTCTTGCATGCAGGACACATCAGACTTCTTAAATTCGCCAAAGAATGTGGGGACAAGTTGATTGTCGCTGTCAACGCGGACAAATCTATGGCCGTACGCAGCCGTGTCAGTGAAGAGCTTAGACTGGAAGTGGTGCGGTCCTTAGAGTGTGTTGATGAAGCGCATATAACCACGGCCACACCTGAGCAAGAGGTTGCACGGTTCAAGCCCCAAATAGTTGTTAAAGGAAAAGAGTTTGAGTCACGTTCAAATCCTGAACTCGCAGTCTTAAACAGCTACGGGGTAAGCTTATTTTTGGCTCAGGTGAGTTTGAAAGTAATTCTGAGCACTTTTTCCGCCGCAGCAAAAAGCCGGTGCCGGGCATGGATTTTGCCGAGGCACGAGGATTTGCCAACCGTCATAAGATTGCAGCTGACGACTTATATGAGTTGTTTGATGCAATGAAATCCCTGCGTGTCCTGGTCATTGGCGAAGTCATCGTCGACGAGTATGTACAAGGCACAGCCGTAGGGTTGTCACAGGAAGATCCGACTATCGTGATCACCCCAAACCGCAAAGACACATTCCTAGGCGGCGCAGCTATCACAGCAGGACACATAAAAGCACTGGGAGCAGAGCATGTAGTGCTGGCTTCGGTATTGGGCGAGGATCAGACCGCTAATTATACACGCTCGCAAATTGCAAACTACCAAGTTGAGCCTTTGTTCTTTAGCGATCAAAGTCGTCCGACCCCTTTAAAAACACGTTACCGCGCCAGCAATAAAACCTTGCTGCGGGTTAATCAGGTACGTCAACACAAGATATCACAGGAGTTGCAGGCACAAATATATCAGGCAATCGAAAGCCAGCTCAACCAGATTGACCTGTTAGTATTTTCCGATTTTAACTACGGTTTGCTACCACAACCACTGGTTGAGAAAATTGCTGCTGCCTGCCACCTGCGAGGGATCAGACTGGTTGCAGACTCTCAGACTTCTTCGCAAGTGGGAGATATTGCCCGCTACTGCAATATGGATCTGTTAACCCCAACAGAGCGAGAGGTGCGAGTATCTCTGAATAATCCGGATGACGGCTTGGTTATCCTGGCGCAGAAGCTCACAGAGGTGTCACAGCCAAAAAACCTGGTGATTACACTCGCCGAAGAAGGGATCCTCATTCACAAGCCCAATCACACATTTGATGACTGGGAGAACGACCGCCTGCCCGCGCTGAACACCAACGCCGTCGACCCTGCTGGCGCAGGTGACTGCTTTTTAGCTGCCAGTTCACTGGCGTTGGTTGCAGGTGCAAACATTTGGCAGGCCTGCTACCTGGGTAGCCTGGCTGCCGCATGTCAGGTTGCGTCACTGGGTAATACCCCTTTGTCTTGTCAGCTCCTTGAACAAGCCGTTAAGGATTCATTTAGTTAATATGAAAGCTATTTTGCTTGCCGCAGGCCTTGGCACCCGCCTGCGACCAATCACAGATACTCTGCCAAAGTGCCCTGTTCCGCTCAACGGTCAACCCTTGCTGGGTTTATGGATAGATAAACTCGTTCAACTTGGGGTTGATGAGATCCTGGTTAATACCCATTACTTTAGTGAGCAGGTTGAAGCCTTTGTAGCCGCCAGCCCGTATCATGACCGCATTATCCTGAGTTACGAACCTGAATTGATGGGCACGGCAGGAACACTGGTACGCAACCGAAATTTCTGGCACAGAGAAACATGTATGGTGATCCATGCTGATAACTACTGTCAAAGCTCATTAGCGGGCATGCTTGAGGCACATAAACAACGCCAGACGCAGACCGATGCTACTTTACTTTTGTTCGAAACCCCGACGCCACGTAGCTGTGGTATTGTTAAATTGGATGAAAATCAAGTTATTCAGGAGTTTCATGAAAAGGTCGAACACCCTCCTGGCAACCTTGCCAGTGGCGCCCTCTTTATATTTACACCTGAAGTCTATGAACGCTATTTCTCGCACCTAGAAGTGGATCGGCCCTATGAGCTTAGCCTGGATGTAGTGCCTAGTATGATTGGTAAGTTACAAGGCTGGCTGGTCGATGAGCATTACATTGATATTGGTACACCAGAAAGCTACTCAGAAGCGCAAAAGATTGCCGAAAATCAGACAATGCCACTGTTATAATGGCGCAAACTTTGCTTAACTTAAAAGAATAATCTAAGTCTAAGGATTTATAATTTATGTCATTTTGTCAAAACTGGGATCAACTTTACCGCAGTAATCAGCACATGTCCGTTTGGCCATGGAGCGAAATTGTGAGCGGAGCTCTGCGCAACACTAAGCTGCGCGAGAGCAATCCAGACTTTACTATTTTGGAAGTCGGATGTGGTGCTGGCGCAAACTTTCCCTTTTTTCTCAGTTATTGTCCCAACGTTTATGGTATTGATGGCAGCGAGTTTATTATTGGTGAGCTGAAACAAAGATTCACTAACATTTCAAATAATCTGTATGTGGGTGACTTTACACAACCCTGGCCCTTTCAAACACAGTTCGACTTAATCGTCGACCGGGGCGCATCCGTACACAATCCAGCCAGTAGCATTCAGCGCTACCTAGATGAGGCTTACGATAAACTTAAGCCTGGCGGTGTATTACTGATCACTGACTGGTTTAGCACTGAGCACTCTGATTATGCTAAAGCGCCTGAGTCGGTCGATGAATATACTAAAACAGGCTACACTTGGGGACCATTTGCAGGTGTTGGAAACGTCAATTTCTTTAACGCAGACCTCATCCACCAGCTAGTATCGCGATTTGAAATTGTGTCACTCAGTCACGCTCAGTCTAGCGAGTACGGCAGCGATGGAGTACATGCTGCTTGGAGTATGGTACTGAAAAAGCCAACTCATGAAGAATAAGTTTACTCTTGAGCGTTGTGAGCTGGACCATCACTGGGACAGCTTTATCGCCACATCTCCCCATGGTAGTCCGTTTATTCATAGCCAGTTTATTGCGCTGCTGGGTGTGAAGTATCACGCCTATTATTGCTGTAAAGGCAAAGAAAAAATAGCCGCTGTGCTACTGATCGTAGATGAAAGCGAAACTCAGGTCATCGGCCACCATGATGTTATCCATGACGGCATAGTGCATCGCAATATCAGTCACCTTAATCGTGCCCAGGGCCACTCCGAGTTGTTCGCAGCGCAAGAATATATTGCCGAGTACCTCACAGAGCACTACACTCAGGTGCAGCTCAAATTGCACCCGGCCATTAAAGATATTCGTGCCTTTTTGTGGATCAATTATCATAATGATGGCCCTATGTTTGCAGCTGTGCCGCGCTATACTTCCATACTTGAACTCGATGAATTTAGCACCACAGAGGTAGAACTTGAACAGTCTGATAACTACAGCAATAGCTCAGTATCAAGGCGTCAGGAGATACGCTATGGCATTAAAAAAGGAGTAACACTCCAGCCGTCACAAGACTTTGATTTGTTCGCTCAATATTACGGGCTGACCATGGCGCGTCAGGGAATTGAGGTCGATGGTAGGCAGTTATCGTCACTAGCACTAAGAATAAAAAGCTTAGCAGAACAAGGGCTGCTATATATGTATCAAGCACAAACTCAGGACCAAAAAATCGGTAGTTTTGCGACCTATTTAATTCATCAAGATACTGCTTACTATTTTTACGGCGCAAACCACCCAGACATGCGCGATAGCCATACTGGGACGGCTGTTTTGTGGCAAGCCTTCCCGCTACTAGCGCAAAAAGGTATCTCGCGATTGGATTTAGAGGGGATTAACAGTCCGCAGAGGGGCTGGTTCAAATTGAGTTTCGGTGGCAATATCGAACCATATTTTCATATCAGGCTTGGCTAACACAGGCCGACGCTTAACTCGCGTCGGCTACCCGCATAATTGACTCATAAGCCTCAATCAATACCTCAGCCTGACGCCAGCATTTTCCACTGAAACGACCCGAAACAACGACATTGTCGACGCAGTTTGTCAATGTCTCGTAGTTCTGCTGATTAACGGCCTGAAACTCTGTTGTTGGAACTGGAAAAGTATTATTGATCACTTGAGTATGACCGCTTACCAGCTTCGCTTCTGAGTCAACAATCCCCATCTCCTTGAGTTGTTTGATAATCTCAGCTTCTGTAAAGGAACTTACTTCATCAGGACCGCACAAAATCTCCGCAGATATGTGATGATGTGTGCTTCGGCCAATTAAGTTTGGATATAACGTCAAACGAAAAATAGCGCTATCTGGATCCCAAACCCAAAGATAATGGGAATTTCTATCTAGTAAAGGACGGTCAAAATTTAGGTGAAAAATTAGCGCAGTTCGCAAGGTAACTTGGCCTCTGGAAGGCGTCAGCCCCATTGCTCTCAAAGCAATGAAAGGTGGAGCACTCCAGAATAAAAAGTCACACTTTAACACTCGTTCAGTATTAGCCAACATCAAGTTGGTAACCTTATTGTTGTGATGCACTATTTGCGTAACTCGCTCTGAAGTAATGATTTCTACTCCTGCTTGTTCAACCTGCTGTTGCAGTTGCGTTACCCAGTAACCAATCCCCTCCCCCTTGGTTGGATAGTAATAGGTTACCTCACTGAGGTTATCTTGCGCCTTGCGTTTTTGAAAGTCAGATTCACGCTGGTATCCAAGCTTAGCATCAAATGCTGGTAACTGCTTGAGGTTCGCAGTCACATCTGCAGGTAATGCAAGAATGCGTGTAAATCCAAACAGCCCCGCCGCCATTGTTAACTCCTTCAGTGGCGCATCCTTACCATAGAGCTTTTCTAAAATAGGCAGCACAATACTTTCAGTAAAAACAACGCCTAAGGAGTCTACACAATAATCGTAAATCAGGTCAGTATCCGGTAGTTCTGTACAATTGATCAGTTCACCGCAGCCACTTAAGTAAGTCTCTTTTGGTAACTTAGTCGCATCAGGAAATGGACTGTTCAAATCCCAACTACCGCCGAAGAAGTTTCCTGAGCGTAGTCTAGATATTTTATTCCAACTGCCACTATCGGCATCCGAAAACAAAATCTTATCAAGCTCTTCTATTCCAGTAGCATTAGGTATATGCGAACCCATATCGTAAGCAGCACCAGAGCTATCTTTCACGGAACAAAACAAACCACCAACGGTTTCTGCCTGTTCAATCAGTACCACATTGGTAAAGCGTCGTTTTAACAGTAAAGCTGCGACCAGACCACATATACCTCCCCCAACGACTACCGCTTGACTATTTGCCATCATGACTCCTCCCTATTAGGAGATAACATTTTTAGTAGCGCATGCCCCTCAAGTTTACTGATTGCACTTGCAAACTCCGTAACCGGTTGACTGTACTTACGTGCAATATCTATCGTGTCATGTTCCCCGTCGCTGTAGCAAAGTAACATCTTGATATGATTTAGTTCATCCAGTTGGCGGGTTCGCTCTTCACTAAAAAAGCTGAGAGTTGGGTATAAATCACGACTACCCAAATTGGGCTCACCATAAGGATGCGTGTTTTCAAACCGCGCACTTTGCTCAAAGGCTAGGAAGATCTTTTCCAGTTTGTCTATGCTATCTAATAACGGCTTGATCCCCATATATTCTTTGTTATCTAATGATGTATGGTATTCTTTGTAACCTGTGTGGAAACTGCGGCTGACGCAACAAACTGGAAACTGGAACCCAGGGGCATTATACTGACGCTCATCAGAGCCACTCAGTGGTGTGAACGGAATATTGCTATGGCCATATCCTTCTTCGCTAAGATGATAAAGCAGCTTATCTAATAACCCATTATCATTTCGACTGTGCTTAAACACTAACTCCCGTGGACTTCCGCCCAAGCAATTCAGTACAAGCCCTGAAACTAAGTTTTGGCGGAAATGATTTTGCATTACATGTAACATCCCCAAACTTCCAATGGTCTCGGGGTGAAGCGCAAAACGATATGAGTAGCGGCGCTTTGGCCATTGCTTTATTCGATGATAAAGCCCAAGCAACACCAGAGGACCACTAAGCTCATTGTTCGCCATAGAGGGGTGACATAGATAAGAGCTAAGTAGCACTTCCTGTTTAGATTGCCCTGCAAGCAGCGTGTGCTCGATATCTAAATGACCGTCCACAAATTTGCTTTTAATTACAGCTCGATACTGACCAGCCTTTAGTTCGTCTCTACGTGTCTGGCTCAGGCAAAAGCCCCAACGCTTTTTATAATAACTAGTAACATAGGGAACAGCTTCTGGTAATTCAGGTAAGCTATACAGGTGAGGCTGGAGTTCTTCTAGCGTTAAGATCTTATCTACTGGCTCAGAATAATTAACAACTTCAAGGTTAAGCCGTTTTATGTCAGCAATACGTTCGCCGTCAGGGCCCACCAAGTAAGCCTCATCACAGTGCCACTCCTGAGGGACCTGCCAGTCAAATAAAGCAGTACCAGTTGGAATAGATAGTCTCTCCAATGGCATATATCGTCCAAAAATGTCGTAACTTTGTCTGAGCCCAGGCCCTGTGATAGACCTCAAGATTGGAAACAACTCGTCATAAAGGTCACTGTAAAATTGCTCACTTTCTTCGTAGTGCACTACTGCAACTCCTTTCCTAGATCACATTTTTCAGTGTAATGATCACAAAAATGAGTATAAATTTCCTTGATATAACTCATCCAAAGCTGATTCAGCCTTTCATATTGTGCTAAACAAAAAGTTTCATCTTCGTATGTATAAAGTAAGGTTATCATCGGACAGTGATAATACAGTAGCGACCCTTTTAGCAAGTGAAATAGGTGTCCCAGAATAGAGTCACGATATGCAAACAAATAGCGTGATTGACGTCTTAGCTGATCCGCTGCTTCTTGCCTAGACTTCACGGGTTCTGACGCTATCTCACAAATATGCAAAACAAGTTCACTAAGGCGATCTAAAGCAATAAATTCGTCACTTACATCATCAAGATTAAATACATCAAAGCAATCAGACTTTATTAGCTCTACAGTTTCAGTAATATCATAATCTTCTTCAATATCGAGTAAGTCATCTGCTTTTACTGGTAGTGCCTTTTCAATTTTAGCGCCGCTCCCGATATTTAAACATGTATTGACGTCATAATAATTAAGCAGCTTTTCAAGTTGGGCATGAGCGATCATAAATAGATCGTTTGATACAACAATGCCACCGAGATTACCGTCTAAAGTGTGGCCTTGTATCTCTAAGTGGCCCAACCCCAACGATTCATCATCGTCATTACTAGGTCTGTAAATACTGTCTTTACTGTGATGAGCACCTCTAGGGTCTTTTCCATTATCAACGCCAAATAGGTACACATTTCTAAACCCTAAATACAAGGCAAATGATAAAGCGGTATTCGCAACAACTGGATTACTATACGGGATTTTTGGCAAAGTCTGTGACATATAACGCAATGCGATAATGTCCATCATCGAAGTACCAGCCTCAGAGCCTTTCGCAGCGATGCCAGCCCATTTGTATCTTTTATTTGTATCTGGGTATAAGGTGCTTAACCCGATTAGATTGGTATTTTGATAAACCTCTGGTGGAACAATATCACCAAAGATTTTGTAATTTGAATATGGCCTTTCTACTAAAACGTGGAAATCAACTGGGATCCCCTTTCTGTACAAAGTGGCGATCGATGTGCCTGCAGCAATTACAATTGCTTTTTTGTGATTGCGCTTAATAAAATCTTCAGCTTCATCTAACGAAGGACCATTGCCTATAATGAAAACAGGTGTGTCTTTATTTAAGCTTGTGCTTGCTTTGGTAAGCCATGCCGCTTTGTTTCTAACATGGTGAATGCTGTGAGCTAATCCTGTCACGGCGTCATTGTAAAACCCGTGTCCAAACTGAAAGCGGAAATAATCCTTCGCCCATTGTTGAATAAGCACATTCAATCGTGCATCTGGTGTGTGCTGATAACAAAAGCTTCTAACAAGAGCAAATGCACCAACATCTTCCGCTATTTTTTCAATGTCTCGGATAAACGTACTGTGGTCAACTCCCAAGTGAAAAAATAAGCATCCACCCTGCTCGTCAATATCTGAAATAATCTGGTACCAGTCGGTACAAAATAGGCTCGCAAAAAACTGCTCAAAGTCGGGCTCTATTAGGAAAGTATAATCAAACTGAGTCCGTTCAAACAATAATGGGATGTGATACCCCAAACCAATACCAAAAATAATTGCTGTTGGGAAATGTTCAGGTAAATTAGTTAGTTTTTCTTCGCCTTGGTTTCGAATATCAACCATCAAATTAGTCAGTTCGGTCATATAACGGACATGCAGGCGATCATCTTCTTGATTTTGACCGTATCCGGTATAATCAGTAAGACTTAGTACAGGTTTACTGAGCTGCTTCTCAACTTGAGTTTGGGTTTGTTCTATCGGTGACTGAGAATAAATTGGCGCTGTGCAGCCCTTTGGAATAAAGTTACCATGCCCTGATGCAGTCACGTGCAGACAAAAGTCTTCACGAACATGATACTCCTTGATGGTCTGTGCAATACTGGGGAAATATTTTTCGAAACTTTTTAAATTTAGATTAAAACGTTCGTTAGCTTCTTCAGCAAACTTGGCTTCTTTAGCCTGATGAGCAGCGGTATCCGAAAGTTGCTCACTCAGAGACTCTAATTGTTGTGATAAGGGGTCTTTGTTCATACATTTGCCGGTGTCGTATTAAATATTTTTATACGCTTTGATCTTTTTTTTATTGCCAATAACTTGTGATAGTTCTTTTGCAACAGCGCTTTTTTCCTGCAGCAACTGGCTCATTATTGATTGGATATGATTGAATATGACTAAAGCCGATTGTTGAGCTTGTTCTGAATCAGCTAACACATCAGCTGTTAATGTTGTCCGGAGCTGTTTGTCTATCTGAATGAAAAGACATTGAGCCTCTTCCAACTCACCTGCCTGACAAGCAGCATCCAGCTTATTAAGGGTTGCTTCTATGTGAGCTAACTCAGCCGACATTAGCATCCGCGCCGTTAGCATCCAGTGTCTGCTTACGTACATCAATTGGAATCGCGTCCCAAGCAGACTTGATTTCCTTCAGCAAATTCGATACTTCATCAACTATAGCAGGATCATTTTGCATGCTAGCATCTAACAACCTGTCTAACATGTATGAATAGAGGGCATACAGATTCTCTGTTACTTCGCCACCAACTTCAAAGTCTAAGCTTCCACGAAGTGCTTCAATGATGGCTGAAGCCTTAGAAATATGTTCTGCTTTGGCTTCGAGATGACGCTTTTCAATAGATACCTTCGCAAGTACCATTTTTTCAACGGCACCAGCCATCAACATTTGAATTATTTCATAACGGTCTGCACCTGCAACTCTCGTTTTCAATGCTTCTCTTTGGTAATTTTTGACTCGGGCGTTATACATATCACATGCCTCTTAGTTTACTTAGATTTAGTGAAGCCAGGTAAATTTGCTAATTGAGCACCTAAATAGGACTGTGTTTGCTGCATTTGAGCAATCAACACGTCTAGACCAGCATATTTTTGACGTAACCCTTCTTCCATCGATTTCATTCGATATTCATGATTCAGGACGTCATCTTCTAAATCATCTAACTGGCTATTTAAGCTCGTCTCACGTTGCTTCAATATGCCTTTAGAATCGACGTAATTACCTAGCAACTCTTCAAGTTGTTTAGCTACACCGTTATCACCTGCAAAAGCCTTGCCAATATCATCGTAGTTATCGTCCATAGCTTCATTAAGACTTCTTACCAGTGAAGATTTTTCAAGATATCCATCTTTTTTAACGCCGAGGCCAATATCAAAAATGGAACCAAATGGACCTGCGTCTGTAAGCTCTGACGATAGAGTCGATATCATCTGGTCGCTCAATGTCCTCATTGAGGAGTCACCGTTTAACGGTCTACCAACTCGAGTGTGAAGACCAATAGTGCCAATCAAATTATTATAATTTGCAATAAACTCGTCAATCATTTTGCTAATAGATTCACGATCGTAATCAATATTTAATTTAGCTGTCGCATAACCATCAGTATCGTTACCTTCACTAACTTCAAGGGCTCTAATCGTCATGTCTTGTACCGCATCCTTGAATGTGTTGCTATCACTTGTCACTTCAAGGCCATCAACAGTAATAATTGCGTTTTGCGCAGCTTGAACTGTTGTCATTCCACCAGCACCACCACCAGATGCAGTTGTGCTGATTGCATCAAGCTCTGCAGTATCCGAAGTTATTGTTAAGTCGTTATTGTCGCCGGTGACATTGGAAGTAAGTACAAGCTTGGAACCAACATTACCCGTATTCACGATATTCGCGGTTATCCCGAAATTAGACTCAGAAGAGTTTATTGCGTCTCTGAGTTCAGCAAGTGTCATTCCCGCTGTCACATCTAAATCAAATGACTTATCTGGCCCAGCTCCGAACGAAAGTGTACCTCCGGATGCACTAACGACCGCATCAGTCGATGCAAATGCGTCGTCTGCTGAAATGATACGGCTACCCTCTGCCAATTGTTTGACGGCAACTTTAAAGTTTCCTACGGATATATCTGATGTTGGAGTAACGCTGATTATATCTCCGCCACTAGGTTGGGTAATGTTTGCTACTCGCTTACCAAAGTTGTCAGGATCTGCAAGCTTCGCCATCGTGTCTTTGAGTTTAGAGATTGCGGACTTTAACTCACCAACCGCAGATAACTCCACTTTTAAAGAGTCTTCTTTTTTGGCAAATGCTTGTAACTTAGGAACATTTTCAGCATCAATTGTCGCTTTAATGATGCTTTCTAAGTCAAGCCCCGAGCCTATACCCGCTGATGTAATTAATGGCATACAACCTCCAACCCAATATTAAGCTGTTTTATCAAACAGCAATCCTCTACTTGACACCTTATCGGCAAACTCTTCGAGAGCTTTAGCCATTTCACGAAACTCCTCGGAAGGAATTTCCCGTATTACTTCATCATTGTTCGTATCGATCACCTTTACAACGGGAGGATCTCCACGTTCGTCAAACTCGAAAGACAAATTAGTTGCTGTAACAGGAATAAACTGATTCAGCTTTTCTAAGTTGCTTTTAATTTCTTCCAAAATGTCAGGCTTTACAGCACCTTGTTCCTCGCTTTGCTTCGTACTAGATTCTGTTTTGCTAGTAGACTCAACCGCACGAGTCGTCTCAGCAGAAGATGCCGTCCTAATTAATTCTTCTGGTTTTGTATGATTGACGAATCCATTTGGTGTAGACGCTTGAACTTCTTTCACAACACACCTCCAAACCTTTTACCGTAAAGTATACGCCAAGTTTGAGAATTATTCACAAACCTGACGCTACAATACTAATCAATTAACCTAGTAGCGATAAAGCTACTTGCGGTCTTTGATTCGCTTGGCTCAAGATAGAACTACTTGCTTGTTGCAAAATCTGCATCTTAGTCAAGTTTGCAGTCTCTTGTGCGAAGTCTGTATCTTGGATCCGAGAACGTGCAGCCGTTAAGTTTTCAGCAACATTCGATTGGTTACGAATAGTTGATTGGAATCGGTTTTGAACCGCACCCAGCTCTGCGCGTTTCTTATCAACTACCGCAATCAAGTTATCCATACCAGCTAATACAGCCTGGGCATTCGCTTGCGAAGATACAGAAATACCAGCCGCCGTGAATACATTTGAGAAGACTTTCGCATCTGCTTCGGTACCAATCGTGGTACTAATTGTACCTGTAGTCGCACTGAGTGCCACACCAGTTACACCACTTGCGATACCTGCGATACCAGACAGTGTGAAACCGCCATCCGCTTGTAAATCGTTTGTAGTACCTGCTACGTTTTGCATACTAAAGCCGATAGTTTGAACTGCATCGGCACCGACTTGGAAGTTCGCATCATAACTGCCATCAAGCAAGTTTTGGCCACCGAATGTCGTATCCGCAGCGACGCGGTTTACTTCTTCAGCTAATGAACGAATTTCCTCTTGTAGTGCAAGCCTATCTTCATCCGTATTCGAACCGTTCGAAGCCTGCTGAGCAAGCGTTCTAATACGCTGGAACATCTGAGTGGTTTCATCCAGTGCACCTTCGGCTGTTTGCGCTAATGAAATACCGTCGTTGGCGTTTCTCATGCCTTGATTCAGACCATTGATCTGACCATTTAGACGGTTTGTGATTTGCATACCTGCAGCATCATCTTTTGCGCTGTTAATGCGCAAACCTGACGACAAGCGTTGAAAGGATGTATCTAACGCACCTGAGGATTTATTTAGTTGCCGCTGCGCGTTCAATGAACTCACATTGGTATTTACATATAAAGCCATAATAGCCTCCGCTTTATCAACATAACTCGCTGGAGCGGGATACCCCTACCCTGCTACCAACGATGAATAAGAGTCCTAAATTTATAGTTCTCTAATTCTGCTATCGGCTGCTAAAGCGAAAGCTTGAGCTTTATTTGTAATTTTTTTATTTTTTATTCATTTCTAACCCTGAAGTAGGCTCAGTGCCGCTTGTGGACGCTGATTTGCCTGACCGAGAATCGTCTGACTTGCTTGCTGTAATATCTGATTCTTCGTTAATTTGGCTGTTTCTAGTGCAAAGTCAGCATCCTTAATTCGCGATTTTGCTGCCGACAAGTTTTCAGAAATATTAGCTTGGTTCCGTATTGTTGACTGGAATCGGTTTTGTACAGCACCCAACTCTGCACGCTTTTTATCAACTACCGCAATCAGCGCATCCATACCTGCCATAACAGCTTGTGCATTGGCCTGTGAAGAAACCGAGATCCCTCCTGCTGTGAAAACATTTGAGAACACTTTGGCATCAGCCTCAGTACCAATATTTGTACTAATCGTAGCAGTTGTTGCACTTAATGCGGCGCCAGAAACACCACTAGCTACCCCTGCAATCCCAGAAAGTGTAAAGCCACCATTGTCAGCCAAACTATTTGCTGTCGCACCTACATATTGCATGCTAAACCCAATAGTTTGAACCGCATCACCACCAACTTGGAAATTAGCAGCATAAGAACCGTCAAGTAAGTTCTGTCCACCAAAAGTGGTATCAGACGCTACCCTATTAACCTCAGAGGCTAACTGTCTAATTTCTTCTTGAATGGCCAAGCGATCTTCATCAGTGTTAGAACCATTCGCTGCCTGTTGAGATAGGGTACGGATACGTTGGAACATAGAAGTGATTTCATCCATTGCCCCTTCAGCGGTCTGAGCCAATGAAATTCCGTCATTGGCGTTTCGGTTCCCTTGGGTTAAACCTAAAATTTGAGATTGTAATCGATCGGAGATTTGTAACCCGGCCGCATCGTCAGCAGCACTATTAATACGCATACCAGATGACAAACGTTTGAAAGATGTATCTAGTTCATTGCCCGAGTTAGTTAGCTGTCTCTGTGCATTAATAGCACTAACATTTGTATTTACATATAAAGCCATAATTCACTCTCTTTTTGTCAAATCAATATCTAATTGATAGATAGTTAAATGACAAAGCGGCACTTATGCATCGGGTATTCAACCAACTAAGGCAACCAATTGCCACTTTGACGCCAGAATTTACTGTAACTAGTAGCAAGCAAATAGCAGGCCAAAAATCCAAAGCTATGATTAAATAACACAGGGAACTTAAAAATAGGTATTAAATACTTTGTTTATCGAGGAACGACTAACTAGCATTTCGGCATCTAGCCGCGGCTTTTTTGATGGGTGGAGAGGCTTCAGCTCAAAGTGTAGGGAAATAAAAAGAGGCCAGTTGGCCTCTTTAGATAAATTTGAGAGTGAGTGTCATTTTTCTAGCATAAAGTTGGCATACTTAATGCTTTAATTAACGTGTTCATTGTTTTAATGAACGCTATTGGATTTAAGCACCTCCGCTTTATCATCCAATTCGGTGCCTAAGCAAATACCCCATTCGGCTTAGGCACCTTTACCTTCCAACTGTTATCCTAGAAGACTTAAAGCAGCCTGAGGACGTTGGTTAGCCTGACTTAGGATTGTTTGGCTAGCCTGTTGAAGGATCTGCATTTTGGTTAAGCTTGCAGTTTCCTGAGCGAAGTCAGTATCTTTGATACGTGATTTCGCAGCCGACAAGTTCTCAGAGATATTTGCTTGGTTACGAATCGTTGATTGGAATCGGTTTTGAACCGCACCTAACTCTGCACGTTTCTTATCAACTACCGCAATCAAGTTATCCATACCAGCTAGTACAGCCTGAGCATTCGCTTGCGAAGATACTGAGATGCCGCCAGCTGTGAATACATCTGAGAATACTTTTGCATCAGCTTCAGTACCAATGTTTGTACTAATAGTTCCTGTTGTTGCACTTAGTGCTACACCTGTTACTCCACTTGCGATACCCGCGATACCTGACAGTGTAAAACCGCCGTTTGCCTGCATATCATTTGCTGTACCAGCAACATTCTGCATACTGAAACCGATAGTTTGTACCGCATCAGCACCTACCTGAAAGTTTGCTGAGTAACTGCCATCCAGTAAGTTTTGACCACCAAAGGTCGTGTCAGCAGCGACTCGGTTTACTTCCTCGGATAGTGAACGAATCTCTTCTTGAATCGCCAAACGATCTTCGTCTGTATTTGAGCCGTTTGATGCTTGTTGTGCCAGTGTACGAATACGCTGGAACATTGAGGTTACTTCATCCATCGCACCTTCGGCTGTTTGCGCTAGTGAAATGCCGTCGTTCGCGTTTCGGTTACCTTGGTTTAGACCATTGATTTGTGAACTCAAACGGTCAGAAATCTGTAGGCCTGCAGCATCATCAGCAGCGCTGTTGATACGAAAACCTGATGATAGACGTTTGAATGAGGTATCTAGTGAATTACCAGATTGCATTAATTGTCTTTGTGCGTTCAATGAACTTACGTTAGTATTTACATAAAGTGCCATGATGGTTCTCCCACTTTAAATCGAGTCTTTCACTCTCAAACTTAGATTCTTTTCCAACCTTTGAATGTTTTTCACTCTCCGGCTTGGTTAATTAAGTTATCGGTCGGCAAAAAATTTCCTTTAGTATTTTTTTTAAAAAAAAATTATCGTCATGATTTCTATATGCTTTTATTATTGCTCAAACAAATATGGCAAAGTTTTGACGCACCTAGGTTACGGTCAGGTAATTATATAAAACTGTATTATTATTCAGCTTGTTACGAGGAAAAGTTGAGTTTAGAGCGGTGTGAGAGTAAACGGCCCGTAAAGGCCGTCTTTTAACGAATATAGTCTAATAAAGAAAGGTTAGTTAGGCGGCCAAATGTTGCCTGAGAGGCCTGCAGCGCAGTTTCATGCTTAGTGAGTTCTGAAATCGCAGAATAAAAATCGACTTCTATTAAAGCCGCTTTATTTGCTTTGTTATCGACGTCCAAGTCTGAATTTGCATCAGATACAAGCTTTGCAGCATTTAACCTACCGCCGAGCCCCGCTTGTCCTTGCGATATCTTGATTTTGGCATTATCTAGGCCAGTAATACCATCAGCCAGGACCTGTTTGTAATCATCACCCGTAATACTAGTGTCTCTCAATGACGTAATCATAGATTCTAATGTATTTAGAATGTTTTCCTTCTGGGGCTTTTCTAAATCAAAACTGATTTGACCAGAACCGGCACCTTCATATTTAAATTCCATACCTGCCACTTTAACCGAATTACCTTCAAAGCTACCCGTTGAAATAACCGTTCCTCCCTGCTCAAGCTGGTAAGTATTTGGCGTACCCGCTGTCACCACTAAGTCAAAGGTGTTTGCACCGGCAGGCGCACTAGGATCAGCGTTGTAATTTGCCTTATGAAACTTGTCAAAAGTCCCTTGTTCGTCCACATAAACGGAGGCCGATGTAATACCACCAGAAACCACAGCTGTATTTGACGTAATATTCAGTCGCTTTTCTGCACTTTCAAATACATCAAAACCGTTATCACTTGAGCGTATTTCAACCCCTTCAGAAACCTTTATTTTATGCTGTCCTTGATCACCATTATATACGTACTTTCCAGTGGCAGAATCAAAGCTGTAGGTTTGCGTATTATCTTGGTAGCCGGAAAATATAAACTTACCATCCTCACTTTTTGAGTTCATTAAATCCAAAATAGTATCCTGAATGGACTCGAGCTCATCAGCAATCGTTTCACGGTCAACGTCAGATAACCCACCGTTACCTGCCTGTATCGACTTCGCATAAGCGCTATCAATGGCCGTTTTAATATTTTCTAGTACTGATTCTTGAGTATCTAATCTCGAAGACAACATAGTCAGGTTCTTGGTAAACTGATCGTTTGCTTGGATCCTGTCATCAAAAAGCATGGCTCTTGCAGTCGCTGAAGCATCATCAGAAGCACTCAGTACCCGCTTTTGCGTGTTCAGCTGCTGTGTTGCTTTATTCACGTCCTGCTGATTACGCAAAATAGAATTGAGATTAGAATTAAAAATTTGATTTTGAGATAAACGCATAATTACCTCGCTGCACTTAATAAGGTATCGAACACAGTTCTTGCTGCTGAAATGACTTGCGCCGAAGCCGAGTAAGACTGTTGAAAACGTAACAAGTTGGCCGCCTCTTCATCTAGGTTTACACCCGATAGAGACTCAAACCATGCACTCGACTGATTAGCCAGCGCTTCAAATGCCGCGCTATTAGTTTTCGCTTGATTGGTAATAACGCCTACACCTGTGACAATATCGGCATATGCTTCATTAAAGGTTTTATGGCTTTCGGTACTACCTGTAGACTCTACATTTTGTCTAACTAAATCCGATGATTTCAGACCATCGAGCGCTGCACCATTACGGTTGTCATCAAAGCCACCTGTGTTAAAGCTAATCTCAAAACTATCACCGGTATTCGGTGTACCCTCGATATCGAAAGTGAAGCCAAGATTATCAAAAGGTACAGGCGCGGCTCCCACTCCAGAAAGAATATCTTTACCATCGGCAGGAGCCGTAAAAGTATGCGTTGTACCTGAATTACTGGTTAACGTATATTCGTTAGCATTTGCTGTTTTAGTCAGGGTATAAGGACCATCATTCAACGTTGGCGGCGTTCCTGCAGTAAACGCACTAGTCGCTGGATCGGTATCAGTGACAACCCCAGCTGAAATGGTTGCCGTACCATTATTGTCTGCTGATTTTTCAGTACGAATTGGCGACGCTAATGCGAGTGCTTCTGGTCTTTGAGTTGCAAGCTCCAACCCAGTTGCAGCCTGTTGATTTAATTTCACAAGAAATCTATCACCTGTTGCACCACTACCCGTTACGTTCATTTGTAAGCCAAAATAATCGCCCGTTCCCGCGATGACTCCACCTGCAATATTACCAGTCGTCGGAGTACCGATAGGATTACCTTTGGCATCTACAGCTGTTATTTCAACGGTTGTTGCACTGGTATAAGTAACTTGGAAATCGGTAGCTGGCAACTCATTGCCGCGCCCAGGCTCAAGTGTTGCCGTAAGCGCTGCGGTGCCTGTATTTTCGCTGTAAGCAAAGCCACCCACGGTAGGTATTTTAAATATATCTCCACCTATGTTGCCATCTAAGTCCATTCCCAATCTATTTTGCTGATTAAAAGCATCTGCCAATGCGAGGCCAATTTGACCTAGTTGGTTTTGTGCCGGGATTAAGACTTCATCTCTAAACGCCAGTAACCCGCCGATTTTGCCTTTCAAGCTGCCGCTATCTAACTCGAGCTGCACAACATTTTTATCTTTAATGTCTAAGATTAGTTCTTTATGGTTAGGATCTGGGTTGCCTTTCATCGCGAATAAATTGAAGGCTCCACCTTGCATCACAAGCGCATCCCCAGTGCCTAAAAACACGAGCTTCTCGCCATTTTCACCGTCGAGTGTTTCTATATCTACGAGCTCAGCAAGCTCTTTAATTGCTTGATCTCGCTCATTAAGCACGCTGTGATCGACATTGTTAAGATTGAGCGCTGACTTACTCGCTACTTGCTTGTTTAATTCACTGATTTTTTGAACAAGGTTATTGGCTTCTTCCGAGAAAATATCCAATTGCTCGTTCACGATACTGTTTTGATCAACAACAATACCTGACAATCTATCCATTTGATCGACTAGGCCTTGAGCGCCTGTCATAAATAAAGAGCGGTTAGTTGTCGATGAAGGCAAGTTAATCGCGCTTTGTAAATTATTAAACATCGAGTTGATGCTCTTGCTCAGACTGTTTGAGTCTTGTGCAAACAACGTGTCAACGCGGCTTGCCTCAGTGACAAACTGCTCATAGTAAGACTGATTAGAAATATCACGATTTAACTGCTGCTGCGCAAATTGGTTGAGTAAACGCACGGTTTCACCGCGGCCAACCATCCCACCTATCATAGTTCCGTGTTCAGTCCGTTCACGGATATACCCTTTGGTATTTAGGTTAGCGATGTTTTTACTGGTGGTTTGTAGTAACTCAGAGTTAGCCCTAACCCCTGCCGCACCAATATTTAATAGATCAAATGACATCTCATCTGACTCCCTTTGTTAGCGCACCGGATAAGAAATCGGATACATCAATACGCTTTAGAACTGACTTAATTTTGTTGGCATAATTCGGATCGGTCGCGTAGCCTGCATTTTGAAGCTCACTTAAATAAGCATGACTATCACCAGCCTTATTTAAGGCTTGCTCGTATCTCGGATTACCTTTTAGGAAACTGACATAATCATCAAAGCTTTGTTCAAGCGACTTATAAGCACGGAAATCGGCTTGCTTTTGCACCGGTAACCCTTGCTCAAATTCAAGTGTCGATTTTCTGGCGCTTTCACCACTCCAGCGGCTATCCGCTTTGATATTGAATAGATTAAAACTGCTACTACCATCTTTTTTGCTGATGATGTGTTTACCCCAACCGGTTTCCAGTGCAGCCTGTGCAACCATTACCGCAGGGTTCAAGCCTAACTTTTTCGCAGCTGTTTGAGCGTATTTCCAAATTCTGTCGACGAATTCCTCCGGAGAACCAAAGCCTGTTTGTTCATCGCTTGAGGTATCTGCCTTCACATTGACAGCCTGCGGTTCAGACTTATTCATACTTTCACTCGTTGTCGCCTGTCTTTTAAAGGAAATATCGCCGTCAGCTCTCATTACTGAGGCAGGCTTATACTTTTCAGAATTAGGAGACAATTGCTGCACAATCAGATCTGCAAGTCCTAAGCTGCCCTGCTCAGATAAGTGCATCGAAAGTTGCTGATCATGCATTTCTTCAAAAAATTTGACACCGCTAGAGTTAAATGGACTGTCTTTATCCTCTAGCGCCTCATTCGCTTTACGCATGCTTTGTAACAACATTTGCGTAAAGATAGACTCAAACTGTTGTGCCGCCTTCTTCAATGCCTGATCTGAGGCACCTTGATCGCCAGCACCTTTCAGCGCCTCTTTACGGATCGAATCAAGGTTTCCTAGGTCAAAAAAGCTTTGATTTTTCAATTGGTCGGTGTTCATACACTCAGCACTGTTTGACGTTAATAACTATACAAATAGAAATGCAAAATCCGAGCCAAAAAAAAGCCTCACAATTGTGAGGCTAACTAGTTGATTAATAATAGAACATTAAATGACGACTAATTGACCATTTATTGCGCCCGCTTCCTTTAGCGCTTCAAGGATCGCCATTAAATCACCAGGCGCTGCGCCAACTTGGTTAATTGCCCTAACCAAATCATCAAGGCTCACACCCGGGTCAAACACAAACGCTCGAGAATCATCCTGGTTTACATCAATAATACTTTGTTGCGTCACTGTTGTTTCGCCATTCGCCAGCGCATTAGGTTGTGACACATTTTGCTGCTCAGCAATTGTTACGGTAAGGCCGCCATGAGTAATTGCCGCAGGCTGCAACTTGACATTTTTGCCGATAACGATAGTGCCAGTGCGCGAGTTAACGATGATCTTCGCAGCGGTATCCGCTGGTTTGAATTCAAGATTCTCTAGCGTAGATAAATATGCAACGCGCTGAGACGGATCTCTTGGTGCAATTACTCGAACTGATGCTGCATCCATAGGTTTTGCACTATTTGGTCCAACAAGGCCATTGATAGTATCGGCCAAGCGTTTTGCCGTAGTAAAATCTGGTCTATTCAAGTTAAAGGTAATGTAATCCCCCTGAGTAAACGGGCTTGGAACTGCTCGCTCCACTGTCGCGCCGTTTGCCACCCGACCTACTGTCGGGGTGTTGATCACAACTCGACTCCCGTCGGCACCATCAGCGCCCAAACCACCAACAATCAAGCTACCTTGCGCGATTGCATATACGTTACCATCGACCCCTTTTAGAAAGGTCTGAAGTAAAGTACCACCTCGTAAACTACCAGCACTACCAATAGATGAAACAGTAACGTCAATGGTTTGACCGGGTTTAACAAAAGGTGGTAAGTCAGCATGAACCGCAACAGCCGCAACATTTTTAATTTTTGGCTTTAAGCTTGCGGGCATCGTGATCCCAAAGCTATTCAACATCGCTTTAAAGCTTTGCTCGGTAAATCTGGTTTGCTCACCGGTACCAGGCAAGCCTACAACTAGGCCGTAGCCAACCAGTTGGTTTGAACGAACACCTTCAACCATACTGACGTCTTTAACTCGCTCAGCAGAAGCCAAAGAAGAAAAACTAACCAACGTAATGGCCGCACCGATAAGCAAAATATTCTTAAGCATATTGTTCATTTTCAGCACCTTAAAACGGCATCAGCGCGCTCATAAAGAAACTCGTTAACCAACCTGCACTTTGCACTTCTTGTTGGTCGCCTTTACCTGAGTATTGAATTCTAGCGTTTGCCACTCGATTGGACTCAACAGTGTTATCTGCCGTTACATCCTGAGGTCTTACTAATCCTTCTAAGCGAATAAATTCCTCGCCAGTATTGAGAGTTAACCACTTTTCGCCGCGGATCACTAAATTGCCGTTTGGAAGTACTCGGGTGACGTTTACTGAAATATTACCAAATAGGCTGTTTGACTGATTGGCTTGAGAATCACCAGAGAATGAAGAGCTTGAACTTGCTCCAAATTGTATCGCTTCCTTACCAATATTGATGGCATTGCCACCAAGACCAATAATCGGATCGAGACTAGCATCACTAGATTTATCAAGTTGAGAATTCGCAGCTTTGGTAGCCTGAGTCGTTTCTCTGAGTACGATGGTAATAATATCACCGACTCTTAACGCCTTTTTGTCAGCATAAAGATCATTGGAAAACTGCGTATTAAACAATGATCCTGTTGCTACCATTTGGGCTTGATTATCCTCGGGATAGATAGGTGCATAATACGGATCGTCACGCACCACATTTTTATTTTGTGTTGTACTACATCCAGATAATGCAGCGACCGTTACGATGGCTAAATATAATGCACGCATAATACCCCCTACCCAATTACAACTGTTGATTAATGTAGCTCAGCATCTGATCTACCGTTGAAATCACTTTTGAGTTCATCTCATACACGCGCTGTGTTTCGATTAGATTTACAAGCTCTTCGGTCACATTAACGTTTGACGTCTCAAGTGCGCCTTGCACAATCTTACCTAGCCCTTCAACACTTGGATTACCTTGCACTGGTGCACCACTTACCGCAGTTTCCGTGTACAAGTTTTGTCCAATCGGTTCAAGACCTAATGGGTTAATAAAGTCACTGATCGTCAATTGCCCAATGACAACGTTTTCAGCTTGTCCAGCAACGCGCACTGATACTTCGCCATCTTGAGAGATAGTGATTGACTGTGCATCGTCGGGCACATTCATCTCAGGTAACACAGGAAAACCCGCACCAGAGGTAACTATCCGCCCCTCTTCATCCGTCGTGAATTGACCGTTTCTTGAATACGCAGTTGTGCCATCTGGCATCTGAATCTCAAAAAAGCCCGGACCTTGGATCATCCAATCCAAAGAGTTTTCGGTACTTAACATATTACCTTGAGAAAAATTCTTTTGGTTAGCGACCACTTTGGCACCTGCACCAAGCATTAGGCCTGATGGTAGTTCTGTATCTTGAGAGCTGCGGCCACCTGGTTGATTGATGTTTTGATACAGCAAGTCTTCGAATATCGCCCGACTCTTTTTGTAGCCGACGGTACTGGCGTTCGCCAAGTTGTTCGAAATAACTGAAATATCAGTTTGCTGAGCATCTAAGCCTGTTTTACTTATCCATAATGCCGGATTCATAATCTCTACCTCACTCTTAAACTATGCGTAGGAGCGAAGTGTGTCGCTCATCTATTTCTTCAGCTGTTTTCATCAGCTTAATTTGCATTTCAAATTGTCTTTGATGGTTGATCATATCCACCATCTCATGAACG
Source organism: Pseudoalteromonas piscicida (assembly GCF_000238315.3). Classification (NCBI taxonomy): domain Bacteria; kingdom Pseudomonadati; phylum Pseudomonadota; class Gammaproteobacteria; order Alteromonadales; family Pseudoalteromonadaceae; genus Pseudoalteromonas; species Pseudoalteromonas piscicida. The sequence goes on along the minus strand of NZ_CP011924.1, from coordinate 443,429 downwards.
GGATTGACGTTGGACATCTCTAAGAAGCCACTCATTACTTTTGCAGTTGGAGATATTTCACAAAAGCCACAGATCCCATCTTCTAACTTATCTTCTTTTGGTCTATAGAGGCCGTCATTACCTTTCTGTAGCTTACTATTATCTGCTTCAATAATTTTCAGCCTATCAACCACCTCAAGAAAGTTAGCGGGGGCACCTTGTGGACGCACTTGAATAGAGCCATCGTCACTAAACACCACTTTATCAACGGGGATAGGTAAGACAATAGGTCCACCTTCGCCAATAAGTTGACGCCCGTGAGCTGTGACTAACGCACCGTCATTACGAATGTTAAGCGTGCCGACTTTGGTGTAAGCTTCTTCGCCCGACGCATCAACGACGCTGATCCACGACTTATCATCCACTGCAATATCAAGCTCACGGCCAGTTTCAACGATTGCACCACCGGTCATATTAGTACCTGGACGTTCTTGCATAGCAAAAACCCGAGAGGGTAACCCTTCTCCGAATGCCTGCATTGAACGCGCTTGAGCAAAATCTGCTTTGAAGCCAGTCGTGTTGGCATTAGCAAGGTTATTCGCTTTAAGTGCCACACCGCGTAAGCTCTGCTTAGCGCCTGACATTGCGATATACACCATTTTATCCATGACGATGACCTATAAAATTCAAACTTAATCTAGTTAATGCAAACACAGTGCCAAAGTGATGAGATGTTTTTGACGGACATAAAAAAGGCTGCTTTTGTAGCAGCCTTTGGAGGGCATAATATATTATCGGATCTGTAATATATTTTGTTGTAATGTTGAGTTAACCTCAAGCGCTCGAGAGTTCGCTTGGAAGTTACGTTGGGCACTGATAAGGTCAACTAACTCGTTTGTGAGGTTGACGTTCGATTGCTCTAGGGCCGATGAACTAATACCACCGAGAGTACCTGTGTTTGGCTCGCCTGCAAGTGGTTCACCAGAAGATAGGCTCTTCTTCCACTCAGTATTACCAATCGCCTGAAGGCCTTGAGAATTCGGGAAGCGTACTAGCGCGACTTGCCCTAGGAAAGTCGAGTCACCGTTAGTGTATGAAGCCACAACTTTACCATCAGTACCAATATCAATACCTGCTAAACGGCCAACGGTCGCACCGTCTTGCTCCAATGCTTTTACTTCAAACCGACCCGATGAATATTGTGTCGGTAACCTCTGAGCCGTGTTTGCTTCATCGCGCCAGTTAACAACAATATCATTCGGGAAAGTTGCGCCGTTTTCTAACAGGTTTGACATACCAATAGTTGGATCGACCGCATCTTGAGGACCTGCAAGACTAAGCGGGTTAAACGTTATCCCCGTATTGTTACTAAATGTCAGTGGTGAAGCTGATGGATCATCCGCTGTTTGTGAAGGAATACCACTTGCGTCGAAACGGAAAACACTGACAGGTGTATAAGGAACAGGTGGTGTTGCAGCTGGATCAATTTGCTGCGCATTGTGGTTAAATGGCTTATCGTCCATTGTTGCATAAGTTGACCATTCATTATCCGCCGTTTTTCTAAAAAACAGTTGTAACGTGTGCGCCTCACCCAATGAGTCATATACCGTAATAGCTGTTCTTGAATTATATGAGGCACGTTGCTCAGGATCAAACGCAATCGTAGGTGGCTGCGCCGTTGCATCTAGATTAAATGAAGTATAGATTTGCGACGTTGCTCGTGGTGAACCCGATGCATCAGGAATTTGAATTGGTGACGTCTGACTTAAACTCAAAGATGTATTATCACCTGTCGATGGATCTACAGGGAAGCCTTGCAAGTAGTCACCTTTTGCATTAACGATAAAGTTGTCTTTATTTAGTTTAAATGCACCAGCTCGAGAATACGTAAAATCCTGAGACTGAAGAGAGTTTGACATGGCAAAATAGCCTTCACCCTCAATCGCCAAGTCTAACGAGTTCTGCGTGAACTTTAATGACCCTTGGTGAAACTGCTGCGCTACCATGGTAGTTTGTACACCATCACCATTTTTCGTTTTGCCAGAGCTAAAAACCGAAGACGCGTAAACATCAGCAAATTCTGCGCGAGATTCTTTAAAACCCGTCGTATTCACGTTAGCAATGTTATTTGCTGTTACGTCCAAGTCTTTTTGCGCGGCGGCAATGCCTGTCAGTGCTATATTGAAACTCATACTCTCACCTCTAAGTTCTTAAGGTTAATTCTTTAAAACTACTATGCTATTTCAGCAATATCAGTTAAGCGCACCGCGCCTTCTTTGGTATTAATGACGATGCCGTTAGCACCATTAACATTAACACTGTCTATATTTCTAAATGTGGCCGAAGGTAAAGTCTGATATTCACCTTCAATCATGCCTTCCGCTTTTATGGTGTATTCACCAGGGGGCATCATCTCGCCATCTTTATTCTTACCATCCCAATCGAATCGCACTGCGCCCACACTTTGTTCGCCAAACTCAAGCGTCTTAACAAGCGCTCCAGATTCATCATAGATACCCACTGATAGATTCTGAACTGGTTCCTGTACAATCACCGAGCCTTTGGTAAGTGCATCATCGCCATGTTCTAACGTCGTTGATTCGAGTAATGCTTTTTTACCAATCAGCGTTGATGCTTGAAGCGCCGAGTTAGAAGTCATTGATGCAGCCAACGAGTCAAAGTTTTCATTTAACTTTGAGATCCCCTCGGCCATAGTAAAACTTGTCATCTGCGCGATCATTTGATCGTTGTCCGCAGGCTTACTTGGATCTTGGAAAGAGAGCTGTTGAGTAAGCAGCGAGAAGAAATCTTCTTGCGATAGCTCATCTCTGGGCTTTTTCTCCTCGGCCTGTTTTTGCCTATCCCAGTAGAGTGAATCTACACCCGTTGAAGAAGTGGCATTTACATTATTACTCATCAGCTGTTACTCCCAATTTAGCGCTGGCCTAGTTGCAATGTTTTACTAAGCATTTGCTTTGCAGCGTCTGCAACTTGAACATTGGTTTGGTAAGAGCGAGAAGCAGAAATCATGTTTGCCATCTCCTCTACCACATTCACATTCGGTTTATAAATGTAGCCATTTGCGTCAGCACTTGGGTGGTTTGGGTTGTACTCAACTTGAAGCGGCTTGTCGCTCTCAACCACACCTAAGACTTTTACTCCAACTGAAGATCCCGCAACATTATTCTGGGAAGCTGCAGCTTTGGAAAGTTCTGCGGCAAATACAGGGTGCCTAGCGCGATACACGGTATCTTGGCTAGAACTCACTGAGTTTGCGTTTGAGATATTACTTGCGGTGGTATTTAGTCGCACATTCTGTGCACTCATTCCTGAACCCGCAATATCGAAAACGTTATATAAACTCATAATTATGCCCCTTGCCCACCGAGTGCCTTTTTAAGACCACTGAACTTACCACCAAGAAATTGCAAACTGGCTTGGTACTCTAATGCATTTTGTACATACAAGTTTCGTTCCACTTGTATATCAACTGAGTTACCATCACCTGTATCTGCTTGATTTGGCGAACGATATAGTTCAGATGAATTACTCATTTTGGTACCACCACTAAGGTGTTTTGCATCTGTTCTAACCATATCATTGCCGCTTCTTTGCATTGTCTTTGCCGCTTTTAAAGCACTAGCAAAGTCAATATCTTTAGCTTTGTATCCTGGAGTGTCTGCGTTTGCGATATTGCTTGCTAGAATTTCAGCGCGTTGTGAGCGAAGCAGCATAGTATGCTGATGTATACCCAACGCTTTATCGAAACTAATTGCCATTATCTGACTCCAAAAAATTGACTCAGGTATGACAAAGCAATCTTTAGGCCAGTTTTGAATTAAAATTTATCCCTTAATTTTCAATACGTTAAACTTAATTCTTGAAATAATTAAACTTGAATTAATGTTTAGGAGGTGACGTAAATAAGAGCAAATATTCGAATAATTGACAACTTGACTGAAGCAATTTGAGGCTGAAAGGTAGGAGATAGTTATTAGAATTACATTACAAATTGCAAATACTAGCTATAGCGACTATCCCTGCCGCTATATGTGAGTATTAAGTCTTTTTCTGGTAGATAATCCCAGGATTACAACGGATCATATTAAAGTCGTCACTCAACCCCGCCATCGATTCTGACGCACCTAAAAACAAATAACCATTAGGGTTTAACGACTGAGCAAATTGCGAAATGATTTTGGCTTTCACTTCCGGTGAAAAGTAGATCAAGACGTTACGGCAGAAAATAACATCAAACTTACCCATCAATGCATAAGAATCTAACAGATTTAAATGCCTAAAACTGACCATTTTACGGATCGGTTCAACGACCTTAGCCATTCCATTGCCACTATCCATAAAAAATTTCTTTCTGCGCTCAGGCGATAACCCTCGCGCCAACGCCAACGCGTCATATTCAGCATTCTTACACATATCCAGCATGGTGTTAGAAATGTCTGTACCAACGATCTGCACACCCATTTTCAGCGCACCTGGGCTTTTACTCACATACTCACTCGCAGACATCGCGATTGAATATGGCTCTTGTCCTGATGAGCTTGCCGCCGACCAAATCTTAACTGGACGTCTCAAGTCTTTAAACTCTGGTAAGATTTTCGATTTAATTAGCTCGAACGGATAAGTATCCCTAAACCAAAGTGTTTCATTCGTTGTCATCGCATCCACCACAGCGGCACGCAATTGCCGCTCATGGGGACTGAGTGTTTTAGCTACTAAGGACGAAAGTGTTTCCACACCAAAGCGAGCCATCAGAGGAGCGAGTCGGCTTTTGACCAAGTACAATTTATTGTCACCCAGTACAATACCGCACTGTTGCTCCAAAAAGGTTCTAAATTGATCGTACTCTTTTTGCTCTAAATGCTTATTTTCCAAGTGCTACCACCAGCTTTAATCACAATGAACCCATTTTTTAACCGCTGAAGCTAATTCATCTGGGTTAAACTTAGCAATAAAATCATCAGCGCCCACTTTCTGAATCATGGCCTGATTAAATACACCACTCAGTGAAGTATGGAGTATCACATGCAATGGCGCTAATTTTGGATCAGCTTTTATTTCAGCCGTTAGCGTATAACCATCCATTTCTGGCATTTCAACGTCAGAAATCAATAGCCCAACTCGCTCGGTGACATTATTTTGACAGTCCATTTCCGCAATTTCGCGAAGCCTGATAAGTGCTTCTTTGCCGTTCTTTGCCAGCTCAGTCTGAACACCTAATGGCTCCAATGCACGTTTGACCTGATTACGAGCAACCGCGGAGTCATCAGCGATAAATACAATACGTTCGCCTAAATCTTTTTGCATTTCACCATCAGAGACAATATCAGCACTGACTTCTGTGTTGATTGGGCAAATTTCATTGAGGATCTTTTCTACGTCTAATATTTCAACTAGCTCGTTTTCAATTTCTGTAACCGCTGTCAAATAGGAATAACGACCTGCCCCAGATGGTGGGGGCATTATTTTTTCCCAGTTCATATTCACAATGCGTTCTACTGCACTGACTAGAAAACCTTGGACTGAACGGTTGTATTCTGCAATCACAATAAAACAGTTACGAATATCTTGAATAGGAGGTCCACCTACCGCAAGTGACATATCAATTACGGATATAGTTTGGCCTCGAATATGAGCAACCCCTCGGATAAGCGGGTTTGACTTGGGCATGCTTGTCAATGCTGGACATTGAAGCACTTCTCGGACTTTGAAAACATTAATGCCGAAGCGCTGTCGACCTTGAAGTCGAAAAAGTAATAGCTCGAGACGGTTTTGTCCAACCAGCTGTGTACGTTGGTTAACCGAGTCTAAAATACCTGCCATTTCAATCTCCTACTGTATAAACCGCTAATCGGAACGATCTTTGCTTCGACTCTGATATGGTTTACCACCCTTGATTAGGTGCAGTTATTAAAGCAGAATCTTTATACCTTGTTTCACCCCATAAGCATAGTCGAAACATCATGAGTTTGTTAAAAAAAACCCATTACATTCAGTTTTTTTGTTTGTTCGCTTATTTTATAGGCGTTGATTATGGTTATTGTCAGCAATATGACAACAAAACTTTAGAACAAAGCGCTATAGAATTTGTTGAACCGAATGTAGAGCAGGATCCCGATAGTCAGCTGTCACTGACTGCGATACCACTTGATTCAAGAATTCCAGCACGGGATTGTCAATCGCCGTTGCAATATAGTACAGCGATGGCTCCGCCTTTTGATACTCAAGTGACAGTTCAAATTAGATGCAACGATACCCTCAGCTGGACTCAATACGTCCACGTACGTATCGATCACCTCTTCCCCATATTAGTTAGCGCAACCATGTTAGAAAAAGGCCGTGTTATTCAAGATGAAGATGTAAAAATAGAGTATCAGCCAAAACGTTTTCGCAGAGTTTCTTATGTTGAAGATAAGTCGATACTAATAGGTAGTCGCAGCAAACGTAATATAAGAGAAGGCCAAGCCTTTACTCAAGCCCATATCTGCATGGTCTGCAAAGGCGATACTGTGACGATTATTGCTAAATCAGGTGGACTCGTGATCAAAACTCAAGGAGAAGCGCAGCAAGATGGCAACCGTGGTGAACTGATTAATATTAAAAACTCTCGCTCTGGCAAAACCTTACGTGCTAGAGTAATAGAAGTGGAAACAGTAGAGGTGAATTTATAAAAAATTTGCTAAAGTAATACTATTAAACGCCGATAACAAGGCTGAGAGTATAATTTTATTGGGTCTACAATCATGGTTAATCAAGTTAACGGTCAGAATCAGTCTACATCCGTTGCTAATAATGTTAAGCAACAGAAAGCTGAATTGCAAAGAAATGATGCCAACAGCGCATCAGTTAAATCACCAGCTACACCAAAAGCAGCTGCGGATTCAGTCAGTCTGACTCCACAAGCGCAACAGCTGAAAACAGTCAACGAAAAAGCGCAGCAATCATCAGGCTTTGACGACAAGAAAGTCGAAGAATTGAAAAAAGCGATTGCAGAAGGCAAGTACCAAGTTGACGCGGAAAAACTCGCCAAAAACATAGCTGCATTTGAGTTCGAAATATATGGATGATTTGGTTCGGCTTTGCCACCACAAACTTTCTGAACAAATCTCAACGCTAGAAGCGATGACCCAGCTTCTGGCGCGTGAGCTTGACGAGCTTGCATCTCGGCGTGGCGACAACTTAAAAGAAATCGCTCGTGAAAAGCTAACTCTCATTTCAAAACTGCAAAAGCTCGACAATGAATTGTCAAAAACAGAGTCTCACGTCTTTGAACACAATGAAGTAGCCCCGCTCGTTACTAAAGTGCGAGCACTACTCAGTGAATGCCAAACCAAAAATGAAATCAATGCTAAAACTGCTCATCAGGCGAATGTAAGCACACGTGAATTAAAAGGGATCTTAATTGGCGCACCAACTTCGATTACATATGGTCAGGATGGTAGTGTTAAAAGTAGCGACAGTGAGTTAGTACGTAACCTAAAGGCGTAGCCACGCCAATCATATTTCAGTATTGAAGAACAACCGAAATGCAGCATATTAAGTAAGCGACATGTGATGAGTGCTTACTTAAAACTATAAGATATTTTCTTAATTTTCTGCGGCTTGACTTGAGTAATATACAAATCATAAACGCGTTTCATATCAAGCTCTAATTCCGTCGTGTAAGTATCACCAACAGCGTAACTTTTCAGCACCTTAGCCCCTCGAACGAGTCCATTTACTTGGCTCTTAAGGCCGTCGTTTTGCGCAACCGCCCCTTTTACCGTAATAGTAGATGTCAAATTCTGGCCATACAGTTGCTCAGCCAATTCACGATACGCTTCTAATTTTGAGACTTTAATAGCCATTAGTTGCTTCTCACCCGCAGTTTTACCCGGCTGAGCACTCAAAGGAGCGTACCCCACAGCCCGTAAAACAGGAAAGGTTTCCGGTTGCACCGTCTCATATTCAATGTGCTTGTCAACGAGGCTTGAACAGCCACTGAGTCCCGCTAGCGAGCAAACCATAACAACTGCACTGATAGAATTAGTGATACGCATTTCACTACACTCCGCTACAATAAATACCAATCAAAATTTAACGCTTCCCCAGCATCTTGGTCTTGCAAGGGTTGTTGTGGTTTCATCGAGTATTGGCAATAAATAAAATTAACTTTCATAAAATATGATTATGCACGAACCTTGCCAAAATTTGGCACAGGTATTGCTGAGTTAAAGGGTAGTTTTTGATCTGGGCATTTAAACATGAAAAAGCAATTCGCGACCAGTCTATCATTGTTGTGTATCACCTTAACTAATCCTGCTTATGCCGAATGGTTTGAAGTTACCGGCATGGCTGACGTTAAAAATGGCGATCATCAAAAAGCAAAAAGAAAGGCCGTAAATGACGCCATTACACAAGCATTGCTGTTTTCTGGCGCTTCGGTGAGTAGTGTACAAACCGTCACCGATGGTGTGCTCACCCAAGATCAACTTAAGATCCGCTCAAATGCTGAAATCCAGAGCGCCAACGTGATTGCTGAAGCAAAAGTCGGTGACTCATGGCAAGTAACATTGCATATCGATATTACCCCACAGAGTGCTCAGTGCCCAACGAGTGCTTACAATAAACAGGTTGCAGTCACACAAAGCCAGCTAAAAAATAAACATCAAGCAACTTTAGGTCAAATTTTTGACATAAATAAAGCCGTGAGCGAGCGCCTATATCAAACAATGACCGAACAAAAGTCGAGCTTAGAACCCGTTCCCTATTTTGCACAGACCATAGATGTTAGCCGCTTTTTCAGTCAGCGTTTTGATTATAATGAACAGCTAATCGAGACCATTACAGCAAATACCAACAGCCAATTTGTACTGCTGAATCAAATTACTGATGTTGCTAGTGTCGATAAACTTAATAGTGACCTCGCATTTTGGCAAAGTGATAAATACTTAAGAAGCTTCAAGGTAGACTTTGCGCTGTTTGATGCACTTTCTCATGAAAGGGTATGGCAAAAACAATATGCCACTCAAGGCGTGTGGCCGTTTAAGAAAACCAAATTAATTGATGTGTACAGTGAGCGCTTTTGGCAGACAGATTATGCTGATGAGATCCAAACCACGCTGACACAAATCGCAACTGATTTAAACGCAGCGGTCGCCTGCTTACCAACCAATGGCAAAATCCTACATATCGATGATGAACAAGTCGTTATTAATTTGGGCCGTATGCATGGCTTAGAGAATGGCCAGATCCTTAACGTAGCGCATAGCAATCCGCTGACTAATGTCGATGGTAAAGTGTTTATGCATCAAATTAAAACCATCAATAAACTGCAAGTTATCCAAGTGAATGCGCAAAACGCCATTGCGGTAAATATCAGCAATCGCCCACTTCACAATGTGCAAATTAACGATTTGGTTGAAATTCAAATAGAAAATGAAAATGAGTTTGAATTGTAAGGCAGAGCATTCCTGTAGCAAAAGGCAAGATTTTCGATGACTTTACACCCTCTGCATCATGCTTCCACCACCCATTTACTTTGGTCATTCCACGCAGAAATGAATACCAATGGCGTCCCCAGTAGGAATCGAACCTACATCTAAGCCTTAGGAGGGCCTTGTTTTATCCATTAAACTATGGGGACAATCTCTAAAGTCAGATAACAATCGCTTTTTTGACCTTCACTAGCGGGATCTGCGGTACTTAATACCAATGAAGTCGAGAGTTGTCGATTCTCTGTTGTACTGCATCTCAGTGACTTCGCTTTAGTATACTGATCTTAATGAACTTTTAAAGATTAATAGTCAATTTATTCGCGCTAATAAATGAGGTGGTTCAGTAGGTGAATACGCAGCAGTTAAGACCCACTACTGCGCTATCAGTTACTTCGCTTGAGGTGTGAATAAGAAGTAGGATAGTTCTTCGTTTAATAAAACCTAAACGGTATTTTCTTCTAAAAAACGCTATTTGAAGTACTACCTTGAAGCGGTTGCCTGATCATCAAGGATAAAATACGGGATAGTCACCACCGTGCTTGCGATCACTAAGTTAGTATTAAACTCTAACAACCTTGCGTTCACCTCCACGCCTCGTGGACGGTAAACCATAGTGCCTGTGAGCAAATGACTGGGAGATTGAGTGTTTTTCAAGCGACTTGCATTACGCGAAAAAGTCAAATCACCACTAGATGTCACTTCAATTTTCCCCAATGCTTTAAAGTCTAATGCTTGATAACCCAGCTTTTGCATTTGATGCATTAAAGACTCAGCCAATTGGTTTCCTAGCTGGTTTGTATCCCTTAATGATTCATTAAAGTTAACAAAACTAGCTACCGCTATCGACTCGGGCTTTTGCCCTAACACCGTATCTGACAGCTCCAACGCAATTTGATTGGCGTAGTTAGCAATTTCTTTGCGATGACGATAGCTAACGAAGCCAATATCTTGCGATATCGCCGCTTGTGAATCTTCATTACGCTCTTGCTCTTCCATCATGGCATATAATATTTCCATATCGGATTGCTGCGTTTCTGTAGATTCAGGAGTCGCCTGATTTGTCACTTCGCAACCACCGAGTAATGCGAGTGTCGTCGCGAATAGCACTACATTTTTCATCATCGCCTCCGAATTAGTTCGCACGCTCTATACGAATGCCATCGTATGCCGCACCATCTTGTAGGGCGTTAACTACGTTTTGCGGTAAAAACCCTTGAGCAGAACCCACGACACTTTTACTTCTAAGCCCAACCACTCTGGCATTAACCATAACTCCGCCCTGATGATTCACCAAAGTACCACCTAGCACGTACAAAAAAGGGTGGTCGTCAGATAGCTCTAAAAAGTCACGACTAAAAATAAAATCGCCTTCAGGTGTCACCCGGATATAGTCTGTTGTTTTAAAGTCCACAACAGGGATCCCAAATGCATGAAGCTCATGGATAAAGCTTTCAGCCAACTGGTTACCCAGCAAGGAACCTTTATCAAATTCTTTATCTAAAAATACAAAGCTTGTCACTGCTACCGGTGTTTTCTCATTCACGTGTTTCAAGTTTGCAACCATGTCTTGCATTATAGACTGGACATAGTGAGTGACATTTTTACCAGCCATTTGCTGAGAAACAGAAAATTGCTTCATACCGTTTGGGTTACTTTGATACATCGAAGATTTTTCAAAGCCATTACGCACGGGCTCAGCCTGAGCATTATCCACCGCAAAAAAGTGACTCTGAGCACAGCCAACCATCAATGAAAGCGGCAAAACCAAACTTAATACTTTTTTCATTACTTTCATCTCCACTAATATTGGCTTCGTATAATCTGACCGTCACGATTTGTGACACGCTCCGTACCCCACATCACAGCTTTAGGTATGCTGATTGATGCGGCTGAGACGGCTCGATTATGTAACGTATCAACCAGCCGCGCATTGACCAAATAGGTATCTCGACTTTCTACGATTGTCCCAACCACCACGAGGTCAATTTTCTGGCGCTGATTCAGCACATTCAATTCTCGACTTAACATACTATCGGCAGAACTTTGTAAAGATAAAGCGTTTCTGAGTCGATATTCCACGACATCTGCCCCCATTTGACTTAAATGGGTCATGAGGGATTCTTGCAAGGCCACGCTCAAGCCTGAACCTTGCCCAGCAACGGTATCATCCAGCTGATTAGCCTTAAAAAAACTCGTCACAGCAAGCGTTGAATTCGGCTTGAACGGCCGTACATACTGCCCAAGTTCCGCGGCTAACTGAGCGCCAAACCCATCTAAGTCAGGTAAGATTTCTTGCTGCTGGGTCGCTTCTCTTTTGCCGACCTGTTGGCTGTTTGTACACCCCGCCAACAACATAATCACTATGAGTGCTAGATATTTCATTTCACCAAGCCCACGATAAACTTATTGGATAAAATGCAAAATACGCACCAAGTTTTAAAGTCGATGACTGGTGTAATGGCTAACCAAGCAACTTAAACCTGCACGCTTAAGCTGCTGGCAACCTTTGTATGCAGAGGCCTTATCTGTAAATGCACCTAATTTGAGTCGATAATATTTGGTATTTTGAATATCTATTTGCTCGATATTCACTTCGCTTGTTGCAAAGTCTTGCGGTAACTTATCCTTGAGTTGCTCGTAGGTTTGCCTAAGCTTGGTATATTCCGTTGTAGAGGCCAATTGAATTGCAAATTCAGCTATCTCTACAGGCTGTTCTTGTTTCTCGGTGGGCTTTGTTTTTTGCTCTATCACTTGCTCGGGTTGCTCTGCTAAAAGCTCAGCATCCTTTTGCTTTGCAAGCGAATTTGATAGCTGCATCGCAATAACATCTAAATCTTCCTGCACTTCTTCAAACCTAGCAACCTGCTGTTTTAGCGCTCTGAGCTGCTCTACTTCTTGTTGTAAGGTGCTTACCTGCTGTTCCAATAAAGATATCTGCTTCTTCATTTGTAATGAGTCAAGTTGACTCTTGCTCGCAGTTGCTTGGCAACCACTTAACGCAACGAAACTGAGCATAATGAGGTGCCACTTAATTGATTGCATTGTTTTCTCTTTCATAAATAGTTAAGGCTTCCACCGTGCAAGAAACTTTGAAGGGAAGTAGATTTTGGCAAATATTTGCCGCATTTTGTGTGGCGTCATCTCTTAATATAAGTAAATAAGTGGCGTCGCCTTCTTTTTGCGCATACCCAAAACCACCGCTTAATAACGCGGGATAACGCTTAGCCAAAATCGCCGCATACACTTTTAATATCGTTAATGTCTTGAAGCGTCCAGCTACAGCAAACTCTTGCGTGGTTGCGCGCTGTCGTTGTAGTTCGTGATTTACATCAAGCAGTAAGTCTCCCTCTGCACTTAACTCCACTTCTATCTGTTGAGTACTGGCTACCGCGAGCCTTTTCGCATCACTTATCGCTGTACGGTAAGTCCCAGGCTTCAAACCAGTAAATACATAGTAGCCGTCATATGCCGTCTGAGTGCGCGCGACTTCGTTACCCGTTTCATCAAGTAAACTCACGGTGGTGAACCCTGCAGGTCGGCGCTCAGTACCCTCATTGATTTCAACAATACCTTCAACTTCCGACGAGTTTACAAATGGTATTTCAACATATTCAATATGACCGGGTCTTGGAGTGAATGAAAAGCCATCGTTAGCGGGAATTAAAAAGGGTTCGGGGATCGTTTCTTTGTCAACAATAATATCTGTTCGTTTGTAATTAACCATTGCGGGTAATAGAGCCACACCATCGTCGTCAGTTTTACCTTGTGCAAAGTTTTGTAATGCTTTTATAGTTACCCCCTTCAGCGGTAACTCCCCATCGTCAAGATAGCCGTTATTATTTTGGTCGATAAAAGCACGAACCATCAAAGAGCCAAACTGCGACAAGCGTTTGCCAGTTAAAAAAACCTGATCTATGGATTCGCCCGCTCCGATACTTACTTGTCCAGAGAGGCCTACTTGCCAGTTATCATCGTTATCGTATTGCAAGTCTGTTAACAACCTAAACTTCTCATGGTTCCAGCTCAATCCAAGTTCGGTTTTATAGTAATCGGCAGCAAAGTCTTTGTATAAGGTAATGCCAAGATCAAGCTCAGGACTTAGTTCTTTGCTCAACTCTAGCTCTGCGGATGTAATTTCATTAGAAGGTTTTATGTCATACCAAGTAGTAAAGCGACTATATATCCCAAACACTCTGCGCTGCCAGCGCAAGTAGCCACTCACATCGCTGGCTTGATTTGTCTGCTCTTGCCACACAAATTGGTTACTGAAAGTGCCCCAATAATTACCCGTACTAAACAGTAGCGACGCTTGCTCGGTGGTGTCTATATTAGCTCTATTAAGCTGAAAGTATTCAGCACGATAGTAAATCTTAGCGGCATCAAAAAGAGACCAATCTCCCGCCGCCGTTAATTTTATCTCGGTCGCATTTTCATCCCGTTCTAAATCTTCCTTTAGCTCAAATTTAGCACCTACCTGCTGGCCAAATAGACGGGTTCGAGTATTTGCAGAGAGACGTTGGTTCGTTTCGCTCTTACTATAGTCAACATCCAGTAATAGTCGTTTATTAATATTGGTGTTAAACCCTGCAGAAAAGTACTGTTCCGAGGCGCTATGTTTCACACCTTGACGATGCTGCAAACCTGCATACGCCACAAAGTTTTTAGTAAGACCGTAGTCAAATCGACCATTTACTTGCCAGCTTGATGCTCCTGATTCCGCAGTCTTGTCGCCCAGTATACTTTTGCCCGTCTCAGTAATTGATACGGCAAAAAAGCCTTCACCTTCGTTTACGGTGCTCTGTTCAACATAATAGGTCTGCACTTCTTTTGATACTTGACCTTGGCCTCCATACATCACCAGTTCAAAGGTATTTTCACCAAATAGTAAATCAATATTTTCAAACTCATAGCGCCCAGATTGGACATTATTTTCTTGTCCTATTAGCAATCCATTTCGATAAAGCTCTACGTCCCACCCTACCTGAACAGGACCTGAGATGACAATGCGCTGACGGTTCGTACGCCTATCTAACGGCGCGTTACTGAAGCTCACTCCTCGCCCTTCTTCATTTAGCGCATCGACTCCAACTTGAACACTCTGGACATCACCGAGCGATACCTTGGTAAAGTTGCCAAACGGTAAAACATCGGCTTTTTTAGAAGCACGGTTGAGGGATAATCGCGAACGATTAATCACATCCCCTTCTCTACCAGCAATAAAGTACTGAGCTTGCCAATAGGCGATGTCTTGCGAGCCAATAAGGGAATAAGACATCTGGCTAATGTCTTCAGTCACCTGCGCATTTATCTGAGCATCCAACACTGGTTTACCGATGCTTTGATAAGGACTTGACCGCCACGGTAATGTTGCGCTGGCATTGCGGTCAAAGCTAACAACCTCTCTTCCTAATCGCTGTTGCTGCGCTTCTATTGGCAGAACTTGCCTACTTTTAACCGTAAGAGATAAATCCTGTATATCGGTAAACAGGCTCACATCGAATAAGGTCGCAACGATATAATCAGCGAGAAATACCTCACCATTGATAACCTGGATCTCCCTATTACTCAATTGCGTTCGCTGTCCTTTGCTCTCAACTAAAAGCGCTTTGGCATTAAGACTAAAAGTGTTTTCAGGTGTGAAGAACCAGCCATCAAAAGTTCCTGACACATCTTCTGATACCACAAACCCCAAAGCTGAAAACAAGCTCAAGAGTTCCACATTGACGCCTTGTTCCGACGTCACCGCGATCACTTCACCTAAATATAAATTCCCTTTATAGGCGGATAAAAACAGTTCCGTACCAACATCAACCCGAGAGACCACCCGCTCACTTTGCTGTATCGCAAGTTTTGCTTTCACTCGTTCAACCCGTTCAAATAGCTGTTGCAAAGTATCAACCTGCGATGCCATAGCAGGTTGATAGCATAGTATGCCTATTAGTAACGTGCGCCAAATAGCGGGGGCTCTCATTACGTTCGCTTACCCTAAACTACAAAGATACCGAATCATCTACAAAGGTGCGGTCAGTGTACTCCTCATCACCCACATACTTGATTAAGACCTTGCCTGATGGCCCGAGCTTGATTGCAGGGTCTATCGAGAATTCTACACTCCTTTGATTAAGCTCTGGATATACGGCAAACTTATTTAATACTCCGATCCGCACAGGTTTAACGTCATTTTTCCCCTGCCAATAAGCGGATAATTCGCCAAAGCTACTATATTTCCCAGTTCGATTAAGTAGTACCGTAATTGCCTGACGACCATTTTTTGCGTTGCTTACAATGACATCCTCAAGCTGTACTTGCGGGTTCGCATCGCCAACTCGTAGCATCACCGGAATGCTATAGCTCATCAGCACGTCAATATTGATACCTTCTTGCAGCTTGCCTTTATTATTCGGCAGCTCCCTAAAAAGCAAATGTGAGCGATACTCTCCTTGTTCCATATTCGCCTTTCTGCGCACAGCCAGCTTTATTACCTGACGCTCACCAGGTCCCAGTGTTACTTGCCTAGGTGAAATACGGATGAAATGGCTTGCAGCCATAGGGTTCATTTTTTGCTCGGAAAAGTTGGCATAACCACCTTCTTTAAGTGCTAGCTTCTCTTGAAATTCAAGTCGATAAGATTTGGTCACATCACCATTATTAATGATTGTAACCCTCTCAATTCTCTGACGCTCTTCGAAAGCAACCCGTGTTGGGGTGATCATTAGATTGGCGCTTACTTTACAGCAACAAAACAAAAGCAGCGTTAATATTAATTTATTCATAATGTAGGGCCTGTTTATCTTTCAAGTTTGTTTTTGCAGCAGTTTAATTGCCATTTATACAAGGCGGAGCCTGCGTAGCATAGTTATTCTATGTAAGTCTGGCGATAAAGACTTTGTGCTCCTGCAAAGTCACCTTACCCCACATCCTTGTGGGGCAATACAGAAGAAATGCCAATCAAGCGCTGCCCTTTGGGTTCCCCTGAGTGCGCTTTGTTCATTGTTGCTCAACTTTTGCTTAGATTACTAGGCGGCAAGTCGAGCGCCGCGACCAAAACCCACTCAGGGGAACAAAAATCAAACAGCAAAGGTCAACAGGCCCTAGTAAGACAAAGTTATTTCAACGTTCAAGGTTTGCACCCCATCCGATAGCGATTTACCGTTGCCAGCAAAGCGCAATTGCCCCCCGACCTTAAACTCACCAGACCCAACACTATCAGTGTAAATAGCCTTCTCGTGATACAACTCAGTCAATTGGAAGGCATCGGATGCACCAAGATTCCAATAGCCAAACCAGTCGTTGTAAACGGTAGATTGGACGCTAATTTGGCGATTATGAGGAAAATCGGTCAAGAGGATTTCTGCCGCATGACCAAACTCTACGAATAGAATATTGCTTGAGGTTTGTGATCTAACATTAGGTTCTATCGTCACTGTGCCTGCGCTATTTTGGTCAATAATCGCAATAGTGCCAAAGCTCAATTTCTTAACGACCGATATATCTTGAGCTTTGGCCAAGTGACTGGCAAAAAGCAATGCCAGTACCATGTAACGCCACATGTTTTAGTAAGCGATTTCGATATCAACTTTACTGGTGTATACACCACCGCCATACGTATCTGTTCCAGAAAGTGCTTTCGTACTTAATGTCGCACCAACGGAAAGCGTTGCGGCACCATTTGCATCAACCCTAAACTTGTTGTTTGTCACTTCACTGTTAGGCTGAGCACCGCTCACCACATAAAACTCAAAATCCTTTAAATCAAAAGAGGCATTACCTACGCTATCAACCGTAGTTGCGGCTGGAACCGTAATCGTTAACTCAGTATTTGGCGCGGCATCGGTGATATTGATAGAGCCAGCTCCACCTGTACTAATAAGGTTTATTATTGCATCACCAGTATTCTTAATTTCAGGATCGGTCAATGTTGGATCCGCCTCAATCTTTATAGTGGCGACATCCGCTGCATACAGAAGAAATGCCAATCAAGCGCTGCCCTTTGGGTTCCCCTGAGTGCGCTTTGTTCATTGTTGCTCAACTTTTGCTTAGATTACTAGGCGGCAAGTCGAGCGCCGCGACCAAAACCCACTCAGGGGAACAAAAATCAAACAGCAAAGGTCAACAGGCCCTAGTAAGACAAAGTTATTTCAACGTTCAAGGTTTGCACCCCATCCGATAGCGATTTACCGTTGCCAGCAAAGCGCAATTGCCCCCCGACCTTAAACTCACCAGACCCAACACTATCAGTGTAAATAGCCTTCTCGTGATACAACTCAGTCAATTGGAAGGCATCGGATGCACCAAGATTCCAATAGCCAAACCAGTCGTTGTAAACGGTAGATTGGACGCTAATTTGGCGATTATGAGGAAAATCGGTCAAGAGGATTTCTGCCGCATGACCAAACTCTACGAATAGAATATTGCTTGAGGTTTGTGATCTAACATTAGGTTCTATCGTCACTGTGCCTGCGCTATTTTGGTCAATAATCGCAATAGTGCCAAAGCTCAATTTCTTAACGACCGATATATCTTGAGCTTTGGCCAAGTGACTGGCAAAAAGCAATGCCAGTACCATGTAACGCCACATGTTTTAGTAAGCGATTTCGATATCAACTTTACTGGTGTATACACCACCGCCATACGTATCTGTTCCAGAAAGTGCTTTCGTACTTAATGTCGCACCAACGGAAAGCGTTGCGGCACCATTTGCATCAACCCTAAACTTGTTGTTTGTCACTTCACTGTTAGGCTGAGCACCGCTCACCACATAAAACTCAAAATCCTTTAAATCAAAAGAGGCATTACCTACGCTATCAACCGTAGTTGCGGCTGGAACCGTAATCGTTAACTCAGTATTTGGCGCGGCATCGGTGATATTGATAGAGCCAGCTCCACCTGTACTAATAAGGTTTATTATTGCATCACCAGTATTCTTAATTTCAGGATCGGTCAATGTTGGATCCGCCTCAATCTTTATAGTGGCGACATCCGCTGCATCGCCCTGCACTCGAATGATACCGAAATCAAGCGGATCACCGGCTTCAGCTGAAAATAAGTTTTTAACTTCTACTTTAACTTCAAGACGAGCAGTATCCTTAGCAATTGCTGAAGAAGTAAGTAAAGCAGCGGAAATAGAGCTTGCAATAAGCGCAGATTTAATCAGTGTTTTCATCTTTAAATTCCTTTAGGAGTCATTTTTATCATCACCGCAATACCGTTTTTTGGTGACTTATTGTTTATCGTTCCCAAATGGGAAAACTTTAGTAAAATTAAAGCATTAATCTTCTACAATCAATGCTTTGGATAGAAAATAGTCTACAGTAGACTTTTGCTTCTTGAGTTGTTCTTAATCCAGAAACTGTTGCCCAATTTCGCATTTCAAACGCTTGAATTTGCAATTCTGCCTCAGAAAATATACTAGGAAACTTTCGCTTTACTGCCGCTAATAGCGCTTGATGCTGCTCAACTTGAGGCATGGAATTGATAGATAGGGGAAACAACTTGAGTTGAATTCCAGTCGTTTGATTCGCCTTTTGTTTACTCGCGGAATAACGCTTAATCTCTACGTCAGGATTCGATGTTGCTTGGATATTATCGACGCTAGCTTGAGACTCTAACAAAGTCAGCAGGTTTGAGAGATCCTGCTCTAATGAGCTCAATCGCTCAATACTTTTGAGCTGCTGCTCACTTAACAGCGAAGGCTCTTTAGATGAATGACTACAGCCACCTAAGGTGATTACAGAGCCGAGTAGTAAAAATTTAAAAAAACGAATATACACAATAAGTTATAACAAAAATCCATTTTCACCTATGGTACATAAATCGCGGTAAATAACCAAATGCTTTTACCGCAAATATCGGTACATTTAACTTTATGTAATTACCTTTTAGCAATTGAATCGATAAGAGAAGCAAGCTCAGTTGAATACTCGTCTCTTCTCATCGCATGCTCAACTATCGCTTTTAAATAGCCGATTTTACTCCCGCAATCATGACTCTTTCCTCGTAACGAGTATGCATCGACTTGCTCTTGCTCCATCAACATAGCAATAGCATCAGTCAGTTGAATTTCGCCACCAGCGCCTAGCGGTGTTTTTGCCAAAAGTGGCCAAATAGATTTGTTAAGTACGTAACGACCAACAACGGCTAAGTTTGAAGGTGCACTTTGCAGTTCAGGCTTTTCGACAATAGACTGCATGGCGCCTGACTCTCCTTGCGCGAGTGCTGCTCCTCCCAAGTCCACAATACCAAACTGAGAGACGAGTTCAGGCGCTACCGCTTCTACCATCACTTGGCTATTACCTGACGTTTTAAAACGCGCGATCATATCAGCAAGATTATCTTTTGTTAGATCGCATGCAGCGTCATCAACCAATACATCGGGCAGCATAACAACAAAGGGCTCATCGCCAATCACAGGTGCAGCGCAGTTGATGGCATGACCAAGGCCACGAGCCTCACCTTGACGCACATGGATCAGCGTAACACCTTTGGGGCATATAGATTGTACTTCTTCTAGCAGTTGACGCTTAACCCGCTTTTCCAGTGTCGCTTCCAGCTCAAAGCTCTTATCGAAGTGATTTTCAATTGAGTTTTTACTTGAATGAGTTACCAGTACAATTTCTTTGACGCCAGCCGCAGCTGCTTCATCTACTACATACTGGATCAAAGGTTTATCGACAATTGGCAGCATTTCTTTGGGAATGGCCTTCGTCGCGGGTAACATGCGAGTGCCAAGACCCGCCACTGGAATAACGGCTTTCATAAATGCTCCTAAATCGCGACCGGTGCCTTTATATGCGGGTGACATTCGTAGTTCACCAACTCAAAGTCCTCAAACTTAAAACCAAATATGTCTTTTACTTGAGGGTTGATCTGCATTTGTGGCTTCGCAAACGGCGCTCGGCTTAGCTGCTCTTCAACTTGTTCCATATGGTTTAGGTATAAATGGGCATCGCCGAAAGTATGTACGAAATCCCCCACTTCTAAGTCACAAACTTGTGCAATCATCATCGTTAACAGCGCATAACTTGCGATATTAAAGGGCACACCTAAGAAAATATCCGCACTGCGCTGATAAAGCTGACAAGAAAGCTTGCCATCTAGTACATAAAATTGGAATAACGTGTGGCAAGGTGGCAACGCTTGTTTGCCCATCGCTGCATTTTCTTTGGGTGAATAGTTAGTATCAGGCAAAAGCGCAGGGTTCCAAGCACTCACAATCAGGCGACGAGAGTCAGGGTTGGTTTTGATTTGCTCTACAACATCTTTGATTTGATCTATCACTTCACCATTTGGCCCAGTCCAAGAGCGCCACTGGCTGCCATAAACTGGCCCTAAGTCCCCTTCATCCGTTGCCCAGCCATCCCAAATGCTAACGCCATTTTCCTTTAAGTATTTGATGTTAGTATCGCCTTGCAAGAACCAAAGTAGCTCGTGAATAATCGAGCGTAGATGACACTTTTTCGTCGTTACAAGTGGGAAGCCTTCTTGCAAGTTGAAGCGCATCTGGTATCCAAAAACACTCACTGTGCCAGTGCCCGTGCGGTCTTCTTTTTTTGTGCCATTATCACGCACATGGCGCATCAGTTCTAAATATTGCTTCATTGTTCGCTACTCTTTAACTTTTAACTTGCCCGGTAGATGGGTTGCTACCTTCTCGCTTATATGCCCACACCATAAGGATAGCGCCTGCAATCACCATAGGGAGGGATAAGATCTGACCTTGAGAAATAAAGCCACCATATAAGCCAATATGTGCATCTGGTTCACGGAAATACTCGATTGAGAAGCGGAACACACCGTAACCGGCTAAAAATAGACCTGCTACACTGCCCGCTGGGCGCGGTTTTTTCCTAAACCATACCAACATCACAAACAATACCAACCCTTCAAAAAACGCTTCATAAAGTTGTGATGGGTGGCGCGGCTGTGGTCCGCCCGTTGGGAAAATAAATGCCCAAGGAACATCCGTTATGCGACCCCATAATTCGCCATTAATGAAGTTACCGATACGACCGGCAAAAAGCCCAACAGGCACCATAGGAACGACAAAGTCGCCTACCGATAAAATCGAACG
Organism: Pseudoalteromonas piscicida; assembly: GCF_000238315.3. Classification (NCBI taxonomy): domain Bacteria; kingdom Pseudomonadati; phylum Pseudomonadota; class Gammaproteobacteria; order Alteromonadales; family Pseudoalteromonadaceae; genus Pseudoalteromonas; species Pseudoalteromonas piscicida. The sequence continues at coordinate 421,886 of NZ_CP011924.1, read as the reverse complement.
TTTGTTTTTAAGCGCATACACGATAATCGCCGTGATAACGCCCAATGCACCGCCATGGAAAGACATACCGCCTTGGTCCACCCTAAATAAATAAAGCGGGCTTTCAATAAAATGAGAGAATTGATAAAACAACACGTAACCAATTCGCCCGCCCAAGATCACGCCGAGCATACAGTAAAAAACTAGGTCGCCAACTTGGTCTTTATTCCAACCAGAGTTTGGTTTTTTTGCTTCTTTCCCTGCCCACCACATGGCGAACATAAAGCCGATCAAATACATTAATCCATACCAACGAACACTTAACGGTCCGATGGAGAAAATCACAGGGTCTATCTGTGGAAACTGCAAAGCCATAGCCTTTCCTTAATTCATTAACATATTGCCAGCGATAACAATGAGTAACGCCGCAAACACTTTCTTAATCGTTGTGACAGGTAAGTGGTGCGTAGCTTTAGCACCAATAGGCGCCATAAACCATGAAGTTGCCACTATACCAAACAAAGCCGGTAAATAGACAAAACCTAAAAATCCATGTTCAATATCCACATGTTGGCTGCCAGAGGCGATATAGCCAAAGGAGCCAAAGATAGCAATAACAATACCACTGGCAGACGCACATCCTATCGCTTTTTTCATATCAACAGAGAAAAATGTCAGTAGTGGGACGATTAATGCTCCCCCGCCGATACCAATCATTGCAGACAGCGCCCCCGTTACCGAGGTTAGCATCGCAAGTATCGGTCCTTGTGGTATAACTCTGGTTGATTGTGGCGGTCTTCTGGAGCTCCACGCCATTTTCAATGCAATGCCTACAACACTAACCACAAAAATAATTCTGACGAGTTTTTCAGGCAACATCACTGCGGCAAAACCACTGCCCAACGCGCCGACTGCCACACCTAACATCACCCATGGAGCAATGTGCCATGGAACATTGTCATTTTTATGATGCGCTTTGGCTGAAGATGTCGAAGTGAAAATAATGGAGGCGAGAGACGTCGCAATTGCAACTAACACCACTTGATCTGTGGGTATAACATTAAATTTGGTCAAGATGACAGATAAAATAGGGACTATCAGCAGCCCGCCGCCGATACCAAGCAGACCTGCCAAAAAGCCAACTGCACAGCCGAGCAAAGCGCAAAGTACAACGATGAGTATAATAGTTTCCATCAACAAGCTCTTATTCTTATAGCGCCGTAATGGTAGCGTAAATAGCCTTAAGAAGCACCCTTTGCTTGGTGGCTGGTATAGAGTAATTCTGCAAAATGATGCTCTATCATGAATTCTTTAATAATTCGGCGCACTTGCTTAGATGAAGGTTGTGCTAAACAATTTTCAAGTAGAGCTTCCATATCCGTTACTCTCAGTCTGCGCAGCACCCATTTTACTTTGTTCAGTGATGAAATATTCATACTCAAACGGCGATACCCCATTGCAATAAGCAAGATTGCTCCCTCAGGCTCACCGCCTAACTCTCCACACAGGCTAAAAGGCAGCTCGTGTAATTCACACTGCTGTGCAATCTGGTTTAACACTCGTAATACACTGGGATGATAAGGGTCAAAAAGATCTGCCACTTGTGCGTTGGTTCTATCCACTGCTAATAAATACTGCGTCAAATCGTTACTGCCCACAGAACAAAAATCGATTTTTTTCGACCACTCAGGTAACAAGTACACGCTAGACGGTACTTCAAGCATTACGCCAATTTCTGGCCGGTCGATGGTGTAAAAAGGATCGGCCCATTCGTCTTGCAGCTCAAAACAAGCCTGCTCAATGAGTGCCATCGCTTCATCTATTTCCTCACTATGACCCACCATAGGCAACATGATCTGTAAGTTGCCAAGACCCGCGTTTGCTTTGATCATCGCTTTGATTTGATCCAAAAAAAGCTCGGGATGATCCAGCGATACACGAATGCCTCGCCACCCTAAAAATGGGTTTTCTTCTTTGATATCAAAATAATCTAGAATTTTGTCGCCACCGATATCTAAAGTCCGCATTACTACAGGCTCAAGGTGATAACGTGATAGCACCTCACGATACCAGACTTCTTGCTCCGATTGTGTTGGGAATTGGCCTTTTTGCATAAACCAAGACTCAGTACGATAAAGACCAACGCCATCACAATAACTGGCGCTTAATGTCTCGGTCGATAGATCAAGCCCAGCATTTAAGAGTAAATTTATACGCTCACCATCGAGTGTAATGGGCGGCAAATCATGTTCCGCCTCAAACTTATCATGCAGAATGTTGTCTTTACGTTTAATTTCAACGTACTCATTGACCAACATTTGCGAAGGCGAAATATAAAGCCGTCCAGAATACGCATCCATGATCATAGACTTACCATCAAACTGTAATAATGGAATGTCTTCTATGCCCCAAATAGCGGGGACGCCCATCGCGCGAGTGAGAATGGAAGCATGGGAGTTGGCCGAGCCATGCACACTGACCACCCCTTTGAGCTTTTCTTTTGGTACTTGCGCTAACATAGTCGGGGTCAAAGTATGGGCGATTAGAATCGTATTATCTGGATAGTGTTTAACAGCTTGCTCAATTGAGACTAAATGCTGGAGCACGCGCAGGCCAATATCATTAACATCAATCGCACGCTCTTTGATATAAGGGTCACTCATCATATCAAACTGAGCCACAAGCTTTTCGATAACAAGCTTTAGCGCTGTTTTTGCGTTCCAGCCTTGTTGTATCTCAGACTCCACTTGTTTACCTAAACTCTTGGCATCCAAAAGTTGCTGGTAAACCTCAAACACAGCTACCGCTTCTTTTGGAATATCATCACTCAGAGTTTTGGCTAAAATATGGAATTCTTGCCGAGTCGCAGCCACCGCTTGATGAAACAGCTGAATTTGCTGCTGAATATTGTCACTATGCTGCGGTTCAATACTCGCAAAATCAATATGGGGTAACACCACATAACCATCACCTAAGGCAATACCTGGTGCACTCGATACCCCTTTTAACACTGAGGTTCTGTGACTGCTTGCATCTTGTTGAAGTAAAGTTTGAATTTCGGTGTTGGCAAGCTGTGAAGCCAATTGCGCTGAAAGCGTAATAAGAAAGGACTCTTCATCATGGCTAAATACACGAGCAATCTTTTGCTGCACCACAATAACCCCAAGCACTTTACGCTGGTGTACAACGGGCACTGATAAGAAAGCATTGTAGCCTTCTTCATTGACCTCAGGTGACAGTTTGAATCTTGGGTGTGATTGGGCGTGGACAACATTAATCGGCTCTTCACGCTGGGCAACAAGACCGACAAGGCCTTCGGTAAATCCCATTCGGAATTTTCCGATTGCTTCAGGGTTTAAGCCATCCGTTGCCATCAGGATAAAGTTATCTTGACTGTAATCGGCAAAATAAACTGAGCAGCATTCAGTGTGCATGGCATCTTTGACCATAGTAACAAAGCAATTTAACGCGCTTTGTAGGTCACTTTGCTGCGCCACTGACTCAGCAATCGATCTCAACGTTGCTAACACCTGCTGCTCCTATTTTTATCGTTTTGTGCGCCAGAAATCCTTCTGCCCTTGCTGTTCACGTTTACCAAATGGCATCGCAAACGGAGCGAATTCCTTCATCACTCGACGATAGACATCACGTTTAAACGATACAACTTGACGTACTGGATACCAATAGCTGACCCAGCGCCAATCATCGAACTCAGGGTGATGCGTACGTAATAAGTCTACGTCTTCATCTTTACACCTAAGTTTCAATAAAAACCATTTCTGCTTTTGCCCGATACAAACTGGGCTTGAATCTCGTCTAATTAACCTTTTTGGTAGTTTGTAACGTAACCAATGTTTAGAACTTGCTACTATTTCAACATCTTCTGGCCTAAGTCCAACTTCTTCATGAAGTTCACGATACATCGTTTGCTCAGGTGTTTCCCCTTGATCTATTCCGCCTTGAGGAAATTGCCAAGAGTGTTGTCCGTAACGACGGGCCCAAAAAACCTGCCCCTGATTATTACAAATCACTATTCCGACATTGGCACGAAACCCTTCGGCATCAATCACCTTAGTGCCTCATTTATAAGTCGATTTTTAATGATTGTTCCACAACTCCCGCGTCACGGCAAATTTAATTCCATTCTATACCTAAATTATCTCAGCATACTCTCAAGTTACCCACAACTTGTGCATAACTAAGTATTTTTCAGTTCAAATTACGAACAAATCCACAATTACACACTTCAAACCTCAGGTTTTCCACATATTCTGTGGATAATTATGTTTATAGTCTTGTATTTATCCAAAGCCATAAGATTTCCAAACCGCTCTGACTGTAGTAAAATAAAAATAACTTCATATTTATCATATAGATAATAAAGTTATTACTTTAACCGTATGTTGAAATAACAAGCCACACTTAAGTTGAGTGCAAAATAACCAACTTACTTCACCACATGATTTCTTTTATAATCGTGTTTTTAAGGGATAGACTCAGGAGTATCGCTTGCCATCAGTTACACCACCACGCTCTGTGGGCGAACTTATGCAACGTGTTGAAAACATAGCCGGTTTAACATTGGGAGAACTCGCTCAGCAGCTCTCGTTTAAAACACCACAAGATTTGCTCAAAGAGAAAGGCTGGGTAGGACAACTCATAGAAGCAGCCTTAGGTGCCACCGCGGGCTCAAAGCCTGTACCTGATTTTGAGCATATTGGCGTTGAACTCAAAACTTTGCCAATAAGCTATCAAGGCAAACCGCTAGAGACCACCTATGTTTCTGTCGTGCCGCTGACTCAGTTAACAGGGTTAACGTGGGAAGCGTCGAGTGTTAAAAAGAAATTAGCTCACGTTCTTTGGCTACCCATATTAGCCGAACGAGAAATTCCTTTAATAGATAGGGTTATTGGACACGGCTTCTTATGGCGGCCAGACGCGCATCAAGAACAGTTGTTACGAAGAGACTGGGAAGAGCAAATCGAGTTAATCGCTACGGGTCACGTAGACCAAATCTCAGGGCATCTTGGAGAAGTCATGCAGATAAGGCCAAAGGCGGCAAATGCCAAGGCGCTCACCGACGCCATAGGGCCGAACGGTAAAATAGTGCAAACTTTGCCAAGAGGTTTTTATTTGAAAATCAATTTCACTCAATCGATATTGGCGCAAGAGTTTGGTGCTTAAAAACACCTGTTGACTTTTTATACAAAAAGTACAAATGTAACACAGCCAACATCTTGTATGGATTTGGTTAACATTTATATTTTTATAGAAGGAGACGACAATGAAATTAAAGTTCAACAAAAAATCGATTAAAGAACTTAGTGTGAACAAAACACTTGCTACTAAGATGACGCCGGCTGTTGCTGGAGGTAATGGTCCTGCAACGATGGATGATGCTTGTAATTCACTTCAAGTCTGTTGGACATTTAGAAATGGCCAAGCAAATTGTGAAATTTGGGGTGACGACCGCTAGCAATAAAAAACGCCAGTAGCTAAACTGGCGTTTTTACAATACATCAAGTAATGCTAATTACTGGCCTTTGATTTCACTACGGCCTTTGTATACCGCTTTTTCACCTAGCGCTTCTTCAATACGTAGCAATTGGTTGTACTTAGCTACACGATCCGAACGGCAAAGTGAACCAGTCTTAATTTGACCTGCCGCTGTCGCCACTGCTAAATCAGCAATGGTAGCGTCTTCAGTTTCACCAGAGCGGTGTGAAATAACGGCAGTAAAGCCAGCATCTTGCGCCATTTTGATGGCATCAAGCGTTTCAGACAGTGAACCAATCTGATTGAATTTAATCAAGATTGAGTTACCAATGCTTTCTTCAATACCACGCTTTAAAATCTTAGTGTTAGTAACAAAGAGATCATCACCCACTAGCTGAACTTTATCGCCAATTTTATCTGTTAGGATTTTCCAGCCAGCCCAGTCACTTTCGTCTAAGCCATCTTCGATTGATACAATTGGGTAACGTGCGGCAAGATCGGCCAAGAAGCCAGCAAAACCTTCCGAGTCGAATGTTTTACCTTCGCCCTTTAGGTCATACTTGCCATCGACATAAAACTCAGACGCTGCACAGTCAAGTGCTAGTGTTACGTCTTTGTTCATTTCGTAGCCAGCAGCTGCAACTGCTTCAACAATTACTTCTAGCGCTTCTTCATTTGATTTAAGGTCTGGAGCAAAACCACCTTCATCACCAACTGCAGTGTTCAGGCCACGTGACTTAAGTACGTTTTTCAGGCTATGGAAGATTTCAGCACCCATTCGTAGTGCTTCACGGAAGCTCTTTGCGCCAACAGGCTGAACCATAAACTCTTGAATATCAACGTTATTATCCGCGTGCTCACCACCATTGATAATGTTCATCATTGGAACTGGCATTGAGTACTGACCTGCTGTACCGTTGATGTCTGCGATATGTTCGTATAGCGCCACGCCTTTGTCTTGTGCAGCTGCTTTTGCTGTTGCTAGAGATACCGCAAGGATAGCGTTCGCACCTAGTTTTTCTTTGTTTTCAGTGCCGTCTAAGTCCAACATGATTTGGTCGATTGCACGTTGCTCTAGCGCGTTTTGACCTTCAAGTGCTGCCGCGATTTCGTTATTTACGTAGTTTACCGCTGTTAATACACCTTTACCTAAGTAACGAGACTTATCACCGTCACGTAGCTCTAGTGCTTCACGGGTACCCGTAGATGCACCTGATGGCGCACATGCACGGCCCCATGCACCTGACTCTAGGTGTACGTCCGCTTCTACTGTTGGGTTACCGCGTGAGTCCATAACTTCACGGCCAATCACTCTAACGATTTTTGACATCTTGATTCCTCTTATTCCCAAAGTGGTGTGTGTTGCACTGCTTCTGTCGCAGGCGAATTCAGGGTCAATAAACCCGCTTTAAAGTTTGCCTTATCTCTGTTGCTTCGCAAAGTGAAGAATTTACACGTATCACATTGACGCGCCGGCAGATAAGAAAAAGTTTGGCGATAAACACTACACTTAGCGCCTATTGCAAAACCTTCTGCAACAAAAAAGCCGTGCAAGAGCACGGCTTTTTCTTATTACGAAGATGCTTTTTGGTGGCTGTATGCCGCCGCAACAAAACCTTCAAATAATGGGTGACCATCACGAGGCGTTGACGTGAACTCAGGGTGGAACTGAGCCGCGATAAACCAAGGGTGATCTTTATTCTCGATAATCTCAACTAGTTTCTTGTCTTCTGACAGACCAGTAAATTGCAGACCCGCTTTTTCAAGCTCAGCAACATAGTTGTTGTTTACTTCGTAGCGGTGACGGTGACGCTCAACGATTTCGGCATTACCGTATACTTCACGTACCTTAGAGCCCTCTTTTAAGTGGCAAAGCTGCGCGCCAAGACGCATAGTGCCACCAAGATCAGAGTCGTGGTCACGTACTTCAATCTTACCGTCAGCATCTAACCACTCAGTGATCAGACCAACTACTGGGTGTGGGCTTTCAAGATCAAATTCAGTTGAGTTAGCACCAGTCAGACCTGCAACGTTACGCGCATACTCGATTAACGCAACTTGCATCCCTAAACAAATGCCTAGGTATGGTACTTTGTTTTCACGTGCATATTTTGCAGCTAAGATCTTACCTTCAACGCCACGGTTACCAAAGCCACCTGGTACTAAGATAGCATCAAGGTGTTCAAGTAACTCAGTGCCTTTGCTCTCGATATCTTGAGAGTCAACATATTCAATATTCACCGTTAAACGGTTTTTCAAACCAGCATGCTTCAATGCTTCGTTAACTGATTTATATGCGTCCGGTAATTCGATGTATTTACCAACCATACCAATTGTCACTTCACCAGTAGGGTTTGACTCTTGATAAAGTACTTGTTCCCACTCAGATAAATCCGCTTCCGGACGTTCAAGGTAGAAACGACGACAAATGATGTTATCAAGCTCTTGCGACTTCAATAGCGCAGGGATCTTATAAATACTGTCTACGTCTTGTAGTGAGATAACTGCTTTTTCTTCCACGTTAGTGAATAGTGCAATCTTTGCGCGCTCGTTCGCTGGTAGTTTACGATCTGAACGACAGATCAAAATATCAGGTTGAATACCGATTGAACGAAGCTCTTTCACTGAGTGCTGAGTTGGCTTAGTTTTCACTTCACCCGCAGGGCCTAAGAAAGGCACTAGCGTCAAATGCATAAACAAAGCGCTCTCACGACCAAGCTCTGTGCCTAGCTGACGAATTGCTTCTAGGAAAGGTTGTGACTCGATATCACCAACCGTGCCACCAATCTCTACGATAGCAACATCATGGCCTTCCGCGCCTTCAAGCACGCGACGCTTGATGTCATTTGTGATGTGAGGAATAACCTGAATAGTGGCACCTAAGTACTCACCTCTGCGCTCTTTGCGCAACACGTCTTCAAATACACGGCCTTGTGTAAAGTTGTTACGCTTGGTCATTTTAGTGCGAATAAAACGCTCGTAGTGACCAAGATCAAGGTCGGTTTCCGCGCCGTCTTCGGTTACGAATACTTCACCGTGTTGGATAGGGCTCATGGTCCCAGGGTCAACATTGATGTAAGGATCCAGCTTTAGAATCGTTACTTTCAAGCCACGTGCTTCTAATATAGCGGCTAAAGAAGCAGCTGCAATACCTTTACCCAAGGAGGATACTACTCCGCCCGTTACGAAGATAAATTTTGTACTCATGCGAACCCTAGAAATTTCAGGAAAATTGGAATTTAAATAAGAATCAAGACGGGGCGATAGTATAGCAAAAGCACCTAAGTCATTCCAGCTAAAAATGACTTAGCACGGTAATATATTTTATCAGGGGGTCGTTTTAATTAACGAACAAACCGTAAAAATCAGTCTCTGTTTTTGCTGCGTTGACGACGTTTCACTGTCTCCCAAGCGCCATCCATCTCCTCCAAGCTCGCATCTTTAAGTGATAGTGAGGACTCATTCAAAACGGCTTCGACTTGCACAAAGCGATTTCTAAATTTCTCGTTGGCTTGACGTAGCAGCTGCTCAGGATCTCGTTTTATATGTCGGCTCACATTCACAGTTGCAAACAACAAGTCGCCCACCTCTTCCGCAGCATGTTCAGAGAGTGGGTCAACTTGCAGCGCCTCGCTCACCTCTGCGACTTCCTCTTGTACTTTATCCCACGCGCCGTGGTAACTTGGCCAGTCAAATCCGAGTTTGGCTGCTTGCTTTTGAATTTTGAAGGCTTTTGATAATGCTGGCAAGCTACTTGGAATATCCGCCGCGAACGCCCCTTGTTTTTGCCCCTGTTTTTCTTGCTGTTTAATGGCGTGCCATTGCTGCTCAAGCTCTGCTTCGCTTAAACTTTCCTGCTTTTCAAATACATGAGGGTGACGTCTCACTAATTTGTCATTGAGAGTTTGCACTATGTCAGCAAAATCAAACAACCCCTGCTCTTTTCCAAGCTGAGCATAAAAAATCACTTGGAACAGCAAGTCTCCCAACTCTTCTTTTAAGTGAGCAAAGTCGCCTTGCTCGATAGCATCGGCAACTTCGTGTGCTTCTTCTAACGTATGAGGGACAATGGTTTTAAAGGTTTGCTTCTTATCCCAGTCGCATCCAGTGCTTGGGTCGCGCAGCTGCGACATAATCTCTAGCAGCTGCTCTATCCCAATTGCTGTAGAAGGCTTAGAGTCGTTTAGCATCAAAAACACCTTCGATTTGCATCAATTTAGTCAGCAAACGATGCATAGCAGAAAGGTCATCCACCTCTACCTTCATCATAAATACTGCTACGTTTTTATCGTCTTGTGTTTGTACGTTCATATTGAGCACATTGACTTTTTCATTGGCAAGCACAGAGCTAATGTCTCGGATCAGCCCTTGACGGTCGTGCGCTTCAATTTTTAATGTAATGGCGTACGACGCTTTAACATCATCTGACCAACTGACCGCAATCTCACGCTCTGGATGTACATCCGTAATATGAGCAAATGACTCACAATCAGAGCGATGCACAGCAATACCTCGCCCTTGCGTGATGTAACCCACAATTTCATCGCCCGGTACAGGCTCACAGCATTTCGCCATATGACTCATCAAGCTGCCAACCCCATCAACCACCACTGCGTTTTTGTCGCCTTTAGTGTGTTTTGGCGAGGAGATTTTTAACTTAGGTGTATCCTCAGGTTTATCTTGAACGTAGTTCAGGAATTGGTTGATACGAATATCACCGGCACCAATCGCCACCATTAAATCGTCGAGCTCTTTAAAGTTAAAGCGGTCAATCGCGGGTTCTAAATCTTTATAGGTAATATCTAGTTTTTGCAGATGACTATCTAAAATTTCCTTACCCGCTTGAAGATTTTTGTCTCTATCTTGCTGCTTAAACCAGTGATGGATTTTACTGCGCGCTCTTGAAGAGTGAATATATCCCAGCGACGGGTTTAACCAATCTCGACTTGGCGAAGCATTTTTCTGGGTAAGAATTTCTACCTGATCGCCGGTGCGCAATGTGTAAGTGAAAGGCACTATTTTACCAAACACTTTTGCACCAATGCAGCGATGTCCAACATTGGAATGAATGTAGTATGCAAAGTCGAGTGGCGTCGAGCCTAACGGCAAATCAAAGATATCGCCCTTGGGCGTGAATACATAAACACGGTCTTCGACAACCTGATTCTTTAGCTCATCAGCTATTTCACTGCCATCTACCACTTCTTCTTGCCACTGCAACAGTTTGCGTAGCCAGCTAATTTTTTGCTCGTATCCTGAGTTTCTGCCCGGCAATGCACCTTCTTTGTACATCCAATGTGCCGCCACCCCAAGCTCTGCATCTCGATGCATGGCCTCAGTGCGAATTTGGATTTCTACCGTTTTGCCCTCAGGACCAAATACCACGGTGTGGATAGACTGATAGCCGTTTTGCTTAGGCGTAGCAATATAGTCGTCAAACTCTTTGTTTAAATGTCGCCAACTGGTGTGCACAATACCCAAAGCGGCGTAGCAATCTTGAATTTCATCTACCACCACTCGCATCGCGCGAATGTCGAACAACTGTTCGAATTCATAGCTTTTCTGCGCCATTTTTTTATAAATGCTGTAAATATGTTTAGGGCGACCGTAGACCTGCGCTTTAATGCCTGCATCCGCAAGTTTTTGTGCCACCGAATTAACCATATTTTCCATATAAGCTTCGCGGTCTAGGCGTTTATCAGAAAGCTTCTTGGCAATAGACTTATACGTATCCGGATGTAAATAACGGAACGAGAGATCTTCAAGTTCCCATTTTAATTGACCAATCCCCAACCGATTCGCAAGTGGCGCAAAAATATTTGCTGCGGCTTTTGCAGCAACGACTCTTTCTTCTTCCGATGCTTTCTTAACCGCACGTAAATGGCAGATTTGCTCAGCAAGCTTAATCACCACGGCACGCACATCTTCCACCATAGCGAGTAACATACGGCGGATGTTGTCGACTTGTACCTTACCCGAGCTTTGGTGTGCTAAAGTGCTGATGGTGTCCATATTCTCCACCCCTCTTAAAAGCAGAGAGATATTTTTGCCAAGCGCTTCCTCTACTTGCTCAAGGGACAACTTTCCAGCAACAAAATAAGGAGTTAAAAACGCAGTTGCTAAAGATTCGCTATCAAAATTTAAGTCTGCAAGGATCTCGACCATTTCGATGGCATTATTGAGATGTTCCGTTGACTCATCCGCGGGACAAAGTTCATAGGCCTTTTGCAGCCAGTCCCTTTGATCCTCTGACAAGTTTAAGATAGTGAGTCGCGCATCAAACTCTAGTGGCAAAGTGGTTTGATGCGACTGCCGAGTAGCAACCATGTTTTGATACCTCCTTAAAATTACTTACCCGCCTCATTTTCGGGTAAATTATTTAACCTAATGCTCGGGCAATAACGGCCTCAAAGCTCAGGTTATTTACACTGTTTTTTAAACAGCGCCATGGTTTCGATATGTCCCGTGTGAACAAACATATTCATTAAGCCAAGCTTTTCTAATTCAAAGCCTGCCTGCGCTATTACCAAAGCATCGCGCGCCAGTGTCACAGGATCGCATGACACGTATAAAATACGGGTAAACTGCGTCAACGGTAATTGCTGCAGAACCTCAAGTGCACCAGGCCTTGATGGGTCCAGTACCAACACATCCAGATTTGCGTCGAACCAAGCAGCCTCTGTAATCGACTGGGTTAGATCAAAACAGTGAAACTGAACATTACTGATTTGATTAGTTTGCGCATTTTGCTGAGCCATTGCAACCGATTGCGCTTCACCTTCTACCCCAATCACATTTTTTGCTTGTTTTGCGAGCACCAATGAGAAATTTCCCACCCCACAGAAAAGATCGAGGACACTTTCATCGTTACTCAGCTGTAGCCAGTCTGTCGCTTGGCGCAGCATTGCTTCATTTACTGATTGATTCACTTGAATAAAGTTGTTCAATTTAAATTCAAGTGTTAAACCAAATTCACCAAGGTGATAGTACGGCATCGGGGAATACACAACTGGCGTCTCGCCATCGTCAAACAGGACCTGGCAATTTTCTAGCTCGTTTTGTAACGTTTCGCGAGTCGAAGCGGACAGTGGCTTTGTATGACGACACAACACATAATTATGGTTGTCGGCCTGACAAAGCTGAATATGACTGATCAGCCTAAACTCACTTAGCGACTGTGCAAGCGCATTTAGCGTATTAACAATACGATCAAAAGGCGACACCAATACGTCACACTGCGCTATTTCGATAATCTGCTTCGACTGACTAGCTCTAAAGCCTAACTTCACGCTTTTGCTTTGTTTATCATAAATACATGCCAAACGAGCTGCTCGGCGATAATGAAGCGGCATAGAAGTGATCGGTGCTTGCCAAGGTAAGTGTTTAATGTTAGCAAAACGCGCAAAAAGTTTTTCAACTGCATGTTGCTTTTCATTGAGCTGACCATCAACACTTTGATGCTGCAAGCTACAACCACCACACTGCTGGTAATGCGGGCAAAACGGCTTAACACGCTCTTTAGAGGTATTAAGTACTTTGGTCATCTTCGCTTCCAACAGTTTAGACTTGGCCTGTACAACCTGTGCTCTCACTCGCTCGCCAGTCAAGGCACCTGCCACAAAACAGACCTTACCTTCGTGACGAGCAACACCTCGCCCCTGATGATCCATTGACTCTATGTTTAATTCTATTTGCTTTGACGGCTTAGCAGCTTTCTTAGCACGAAAAATCTGTGCCATTGGGTTCCTCATTTGTTTGCTTATCACGTCGGTAAAAGATAATCTTAGTTACAGATTTCTCTGCACTTTTTTGACCCTATGACAAAATTAAACCTGCGTGACAGTATTTTACTACTCACTCTTTTGCCAACTCTTTTGGTTGGCTTGCTACTTGGTGGTTATTTTACTATAAATCGCTACGTAGAGCTTGAGGAAATTCTGATAAGTCAGGGAAATCGCATTGCAGATTCTCTGGCCATGTCAGTAGAATACCCAATAGAAAAACAAGATAAAGCGCATTTACACCGCATTTTAAGCCAAGCACACAATAAACACGCACCACTGGTAAAAAGTATCGCGCTGTTTGATAACCAAAATCAGCTTATTCTTACCAGTAATTATCATAGTGAATTCGACAAATTACATTATTTTGGTGAAGTGCAAAAGCTACAAACCACCGAAGTTACTGCACTAAAAAATACCTTTGTGTTTTATTCACCAGTTAAAAACCATTTAGCCAAAAAAACCGATTGGCACAGTGCAGAACCAGCTACGCTCGCGATTTTAGTTGTAGAGATCAGTAAAGACCAAGCGTTGATATCGCAGCAGCGCGCGCTGATCTTGAGTGCTATTGTTATTATTTTCTCCTTTTTACTTAGTGTTATGTTGGCCATGCGATTATCACGTATGCTGACCAAACCGATTGCCAGTTTGATTTTAGCCACAGACAAGCTCAACGAAGGTAAACAAGACATCGCTATCAATGAGCCGATGCGGGGTGAGTTTGAGCTGTTGCGCCAAGGCTTGATTGTTATTGGCAGAAAGATGGCCAATCAAAAAGACGAAATGCAAAAGCACATTGATCAGGCAACTAGTGATTATCGCGAAACCCTAGAGCAGTATGAAACGCAGAATATTCAGCTCAATATTGCCAAAAAAGAAGCACAAGACGCTAACCGCGTAAAATCGGATTTCTTGGCTAAAATGAGTCATGAACTTAGAACGCCGCTCAATGGGGTCATAGGCTTTACTCGTCAACTTTATAAAACACCATTAAATAAACACCAAAAAGATTATTTAGATACCATAGAGCTATCTGCAAATAGCCTGCTTACCATCATTAGTGACATCTTGGATTTCTCAAAACTAGAAGCCGGTGCTATGGAGCTGGAGAATATCCAGTTTGAATTACGCGACGCCGTTAATGAGGTCATGACCTTATTAGCGCCAAGCGCCCACGACAAACAGCTAGAATTTTCGATTTCTGTTAATCGCCAGGTGCCCGACAACTTAATTGGCGACCCAACGCGATTTAAGCAGGTATTGACCAATCTAATTAGTAATGCCATCAAGTTCACGGAAAAAGGCTCAGTCAAAGTGGATATTAACCATCGCTTGATGGATGAATCTCAGTCCTCCTTGTTAGTGTCTGTCAGCGATACAGGAGTTGGTATTGCGCAGGATAAACAAGACGCGCTATTTACACCGTTTGCTCAAGCCGATACCAGTATCACCCGTAAATTTGGCGGCACCGGCCTAGGTCTTATCATCACTAAGCACATTGTTGAGGCGATGAATGGCCGTATCACTCTGAACTCAGCACCTGGAAATGGTACATGTTTCTCATTTAATGCCGTCTTTGCCCTGCCAAACCGTCTCTACAACGACGATTTACCAAGCAAGCCGCTGGAAAATAAGCGCGTGCTTTACTTTGAACCGCAAGAGCATACTCATCATGCTGTTATGGCTCAGCTACAAGCATGGGACATGCAAGTAACACGCTGCCTCACCGAAGAAGAGTTTGATACAGCCTTGGCGCAGGATTTTAATTACGATATCTGTCTAATCGGCTCTATGGCAAGCGTCGATCAAATGCAGACGGTTAAGAGTTACATCAAGCAAGCTCGCGGCTCCGCAGACTACTTATACTTGATGGTTAATACAGTGTCTTATAATATGCGTGAGGCGCTTATTGGCAGTGGTGCTGACGCTTGTTTAAGCAAACCGCTTAATCACAGAAAACTCTGCGAAATGCTTGCAGCACCTTATCGTTTAGACCACCCAGACATGAGTGCCAATGAAATCGAAGCTACCAGTTTACCACTTAAAGTGCTCGTTGCAGACGATAACGATGCTAACTTGAAGTTGATCTGTACTTTGTTAGATGAGCAGGTAGAGGCAATAGATACCGCACATAACGGCGCTCAAGCAGTCAGTTTATGTAAATCAAGGAAATACGACCTGATATTTATGGATATTCAAATGCCCATAATGGATGGTATAAGCGCCTGTAGAAGCATAAGAGATTCGTCCTTAAATGAGGATACCCCTATCATCGCCGTCACCGCACATGCGCTTGCGGGCGAAAAAGAGCAATTGCTTAAAGATGGTTTTAGTAACTATATGACTAAACCCATAGATGAAGATATGCTCAAACAAATTATTTGCGACCATAGCGCATCTTCACCAGTCGCGAGACAAAAAAATATCGAGAGTCATCAGCACAGTGTGCCGCCATTTAATAGCCAAATGTTAGATTGGGGATTAGCGTTACAGCGCGCGGGTAATAAACCTGATTTAGCATTGGAGATGCTTAACATGCTGCTTTCTAGCGTGCCCGAAACGTTGCAGCAGTTGGAGTCTGCACAAGACGCAGAGGATCTCCCAACGTTGCTCAAAGTAGTGCATAAATTTCACGGGGCATGTTGTTACACTGGCGTGCCAACCCTGAAGAAATTGGCCGAAACCATTGAAACAGGATTAAAACAAGAAAAACCACTCAGTGATATCGAGCCTGAGCTATTTGAGCTGGTTGATGGACTCACTTTATTGCTTTCTGATTCCGAGCCCACACAATCCAACTGACCTTTATGTTCACACTCTTCTATTCGCTACTTTTATGCAAACAACCATAGAAATAGCGAATAGAAGAGTGTGGCAAATGACTCCTAGCACACCAGACAACGCTTCCCGACAATTTATTACACTTTCTAACAGCACTTTTCCAAGTCTTGTAATAAACTTCTTACATTCTAAATTCTCGCAACCTTTAACTTACGAAAGGAATTCTGTATGTATCTCATCAAGTCAGCACTTACCTCTGCTGCCATCTTCACTCTCGCTTTTGCTTCTTGTAGCCACGCCATTGAAACGTCATCTGACGAATGGCAAGTTCGTCTAGGAGGAGGAGCTGCCGCTGCAGATTTGCCATGGAAAGGCATTGAAAGTGAGCTGATCTCAATTCCCATTATCGATATCCAAAAAGGAAACTGGTTTATCAACAAAGACAGCTTAATTGGCTATCGCTTCCCTATTACCGAGGATTTATCTGTCTACTCCGGATTGGGCTATCGTCAAGACGGCTATGACGGCGTGTTCCGAGATGCGAAATCTGAGGACGAGGTTTTTGAAGGGTATGACGCACCGGATGGCGATGTTACCGTTAACTATGGCGTCACCTATTTGTGGTTTACGCTCGCTGGTCACAGTGATATTTCCGATAATTCAGATTCAACCACGGCTACTTTTTCGGTATCAATCCCACTGTACAACGATGGTCGAGGATTTAAAATCTCGGCAGTAGGTAACGTAGAGTGGCAGCAATCTGATTACGTCAATTATATTTACGGGGTAAGCGGGAAAAACATCGATATAAGCCGTGGTCGAGTGGGCTATTTAACTGCTGATGACGCCGTGAATTATTCGGCAGGGTTTACCGCACATTATCAGTTAAAAACACAACTCAGTTTGGTTGGTGGGATAACACGAACTAAGCTCGATGATGCTATCGCCAATAGTCCTTTGCTAGACAGAGACACCAGTGACCTCGCTTATGTTGGCCTAGTCTATCAATTTTAGGCTGTTGCCTGAGTTAAAATTAAATAAAAAAACCCAAGTTTAACTTGGGTTTTTATCTTAATGCTTATTCACATCATCAAATAGTTTAATCGCTTTCGGCGCTTTCCGCTTCTTGATTATGTAACTCAAGGCTTGCAGACATCGCAGCTTCACGATTAGACTTTGCCGAATCATTGCGCAATTCATCAATGTGATTGAGGTAGTTTTGGTCAACATCACCTGTGATGTATTGACCATCAAATACCGAAGTCTCAAAGCGAGCTATCTCTGGGTTTTCTTGACCAACGGCTGCAATCAAATCACTTAGTGATTGGTAGATCAAACCGTCCGAGCCAATACTCGCATTGATATCTTCCACTTCACGACCGTGAGCGATTAGCTCTGATGCAGAAGGCATATCGATACCATATACGTTCGGGAATCTTACCTCTGGTGCTGCTGATGCAAAGTACACGTTTTTCGCACCCGCTTCACGCGCCATCTCAACGATTTGCGCTGATGTAGTGCCTCGTACAATCGAATCGTCGACAAGTAGCACGTTCTTACCAGCAAACTCTCTGTCAATTGCGTTAAGTTTACGACGTACAGACTTCTTACGCAGCTCTTGGCCTGGCATAATAAAAGTACGGCCAATATAACGGTTCTTAACAAACCCTTGGCGATAAGGAAGCCCTAGCACGGAAGCAATTTCAAGTGCGATATCACATGATGTTTCAGGAATTGGGATAACCACGTCGATATCTTTATCGCCCCACTCAGTTGCGATTTTCTCACCGAGCTTGGTACCCATATTCACGCGAGTTGCATAAACAGACATTTTATCAATGTTTGAATCTGGACGGGCAAAATATACAAACTCGAAGATACAAGGTGCAAGCGTCGTTTTAGCTGCACAGATCTGAGAGAAAAACTCACCTTTTTCGGTTACGTAAATAGCTTCACCAGGTGCAACATCTCGCACAAACTCAAAGCCATCGGTTGCCAATGCAACACTCTCTGAAGCGAACATGTATTCCATGCCACGCTCAGTTTCTTTCTTACCGAAAACAAGCGGACGAATACCGTGAGGGTCTCTAAATGCCAAAATACCATGGCCGATGATCATCGCGATACTCGCGTAACCACCAGAAACAATAGACACAACCTCAGTTACTGCCGTAAACATGTCTTCCGCGTCTAATTTCATCTTGTCTGTTTTGCCAAGCTCGTGAGCTAAGATGTTCAGCAGGATCTCAGAATCAGACGTAGTATTAACGTGGCGACGTGCTTGAGTAAATAAACGCTCTTTTAATTTTTCTGCATTGGTTAAGTTGCCGTTGTGCGCAAGGGCAATACCAAATGGAGAGTTTACGTAGAAAGGTTGAGCTTCTGCTGAGCTTGAAGAACCAGCAGTAGGATAACGTACATGACCAAGACCAATGTTGCCCTGTAGGCGTTTCATGTGTCTTGTATGAAATACGTCTTTCACTAGACCGTTTGCTTTTCGTAAGCTAAACGTATTGTTGTCAATGGTAATAATGCCAGCCGCATCTTGGCCGCGGTGTTGCAAAACAGTTAAGCCGTCATAAATCGCCTGATTTACAGGAGATGTTCCGACTATCCCAACGATACCACACATTAAAAATTTCCTCGCCGATTAACGGTTTACTGAATCTAAAAAGCTCGAGTTATGTTCAAGATAGGAGAAAAACCACTCTATCACAAAGCCAAATTCAGGAATTAAGTTTGATGTTTTCCACCACTGCGTGTCTGGTGCACTGGTAAACGCATCAAGGAAAAAGAGTAAGGCACTAACGACCAACACACCTCGAAGTCCACCGAATACAATCCCAAAGATCCTATCGGTGCCTGAGAGCCCAGTTCTTTGAACCAGTTCACTCAAGACATAATTAACAAGCCCACCTAACATCAAGGTCGCAAAAAAGAGTATGGCTATTGCGGCTGCATTTCTTAAAAGGGGTTCTGAAATGAATGTTAGGAAGGTTGCGAGATATTGGTAAAAAATACTAGAGATGAAAAAAGCGCCGATCCATACGACAAGTGACATCGCTTCTTTGACAAAGCCTCGAAGCAAGCCAAAGATAGTCGATAAACCAACAATACCAAGAATGGCGTAATCAACCCAGATCATAGTAACCAATAAGTCGTTAATGTGGGGCGCATTCTAAAAGGTTTGGCATCTAAATGCCAGATCATTTTGTCACTTCAAATTGTGTCAAACGACCATTTAACTTAGTTAATTTCTTTAATTCTGGTAACTTAGCTTCAAGTTCAGCTTTATTTAAATCTGGTCCGACAAACACTTTTGTCAATGTACCATTCGGCGTTTTAACGGGTTTAGTAAAGGTTTTAAAGCCATTATCTGCAAGCTTCTTCGTCAGCGCATCGACGTTCGACTTATGTGAAAAGCTACCAAGCTGAATAACGTAAGCCATTTTTGAAAAGTTAGCAGTCTCAGGACGCGTTAATTTTGCCACCTCAACTTTGTCGGTCGTTACGACGGGTTTCGCCTCAACGTGTGTAGGTGACGTATCTGATTGCTGCGTATTGGCTAGCGTTGTCTCTTCTGTGCCTTCTAGCTTAGCATCATCGGCGTCAATATCTTCCAGCGGCTCAGAGGGCAACTCAGGCGCAAGCTTGGCTTGCGCATCCACTTTTTCTTGCAGATCAATTGTTTTGAACTCAGGTCTTTCAGGGATCGCTTGAAATCCTTCCTTGTAGTGGACCTTTTCACCATCAAGGATATTTGGAATAAAGATCACCGCAGCTACGACGACGATACTTGTTCCAACAAGGCGATTTATAAATACTGAGTTCACAACTTTACTCTCTACTTTACATTAAATCATCTATAACTATTTTCGCCAGTACTCCATTGCCTCAGCAACGGTAAAGAACGAACCAAATATCACTAGTACCTGCTCGCTCGCAAATGTATCGAGCTGAGTATCAAGTGCTGCTGTAACGCTATCGAATAAGGTGACATTGCAACTAGAGTCAAGCAATGGCTTAAGGTTTTCCGCACGCTCTCCACGAGGCCCTGAAAGTGAAGCTAAACTCCAGCTATCTACATATCGGCTGACTTCTTTCAGCACACTGGCTTTGTCTTTATCCGCAAGCATAGCGACTAAGGCATGAATTTTAAACCCTTTTTGCTTGAGTTCTTGTAACTTAGTTGCCAAATATCTTGCAGACTCTGGATTATGAGCAACATCGGTATACACCAGCGGCGTGGCATTGAGTTGCTGAAAGCGACCCTCTACTTGCAAATTTGCCAAACAAGTCTTCACGGCATCATAGCTAGGTAGCAACTCAAGTTTAGCTAATACCGTTAACGCTGTCGCAGCATTTTGTGCTGGAATGGCTGGTTTGTCGAAGTGCCAATCAAAATCAAGATATTGCCATCTAAACTGAGAATCTAGCGGGGTAAAATAAAAATCGCGCTTTGATAACACCATATCTGCGGCAATTTCGTCGCCATAGTCCGTAACCGTATGTGGAATATTTAAATCACCAACGATTGCAGGCTTACCACTGCGGAAAATGCCAGCTTTGTCATAGCCTACCAGTTCTCTAGTATCACCCAGATACTCTTTATGATCTAAGTCGACAGTCGTGATAACAGAGGCAAATGGCGAGACTATATTTGTCGCATCAAACCGCCCGCCTAAACCAACTTCAAGCAAAATATAATCAACCTTACAGCGCTTGAAAATACTTAACGCGCCAAGCGTACCAAACTCAAAATAAGTTAGCTGAGTGTCTTTGCGGGTGTCGTCGAGGAATTTAAATGCATCGATATGATACTGATCTTCAAGCTCTGCCCCATTCACTCGGACGCGTTCGTTGTAGCGTACTAAATGTGGTGAAGCGTAGGTGCCAACCGACAACCCTTGTGCGAGCAACAACGACTCCAAGCACCTAGCCGTTGTGCCTTTACCATTGGTACCGCCAATTAGAATTATTTTACTGAAAGGCTCAAGTAATCCGGCTTGCTCGGCAACTTGTGCTACACGCTCAAGTCCCATTTCAATGGTGGCTGGATGAATTGCTTCTAAATAACAAAGCCAATCATCAAGGCTTGATGATTGGCTAGGCTGGTTAACCGTCATAAGTTGAGTAGCTCAATTTGAAAAATTTACGCTACTCTATGCTCTTGTTCAGTGGAAGGCAAGTCCATAAACTTCGCCAAAATACGCGCTAACGTATCACGCATTTCACGACGGTCGACGATCATGTCAATCGCACCGTGCTCTAATAAGAACTCACTGCGCTGGAAACCATCTGGTAAGGTTTCACGTACAGTTTGTTCGATAACACGTGGACCCGCAAAACCGATAAGTGCTTTTGGCTCTG
Source organism: Pseudoalteromonas piscicida (assembly GCF_000238315.3). Lineage (NCBI taxonomy): Bacteria > Pseudomonadati > Pseudomonadota > Gammaproteobacteria > Alteromonadales > Pseudoalteromonadaceae > Pseudoalteromonas > Pseudoalteromonas piscicida. The sequence continues at coordinate 400,479 of NZ_CP011924.1, read as the reverse complement.
CAACGTTGATATCACCTAACATCGCTAATGATGCTGAAACACCACCCATTGTTGGGTCGGTCAATACTGAGATAAATGGCAAGCCTTTGTCACTCATTTTTGCCAATGCAGCACTTGTTTTTGCCATTTGCATCAATGACATAAGTGCTTCTTGCATACGTGCACCTCCAGATGCAGAGAAACAGATTAATGGCATGTTATGTTCTAAACAAACGTTAACTACATCAACAAATCTCGCACCAACAACTGACGCCATTGAGCCACCCATAAAGGAGAATTCAAAAGCAACAGCAGCAACAGGAATACCCTTTACACGACCTTTCATTGCAACTAAAGCGTCTTTCTCACCGCTTGCCTTTTGTGCTTGAACAATACGATCCGAGTATTTTTTAGAGTCTTTAAACTTTAATACGTCTTGTGGCTCGTGCTCTGTGCCAAGCTCTTGACGATCTGCATCATCTAAGAAACTTTCAAGACGTTTACGTGCCGTAATACGCATGTGATGATCACACTTCGGACATACGTTTAACGACTTTTCTAATTCCGCTTTGTATAGGATTGAATCACAATCTGTACACTTTGCCCAAACCCCTTCTGGGATCTCTTTTTTACCAGAAGATTTAGTGGTTTTAGGTAAGATCTTTTCTAACCAACTCATTTGCAACTCTCTATCGTGCTTTATTCTGTTCCGTCAGCAAAGACAGACATCTTTTCCCAATTAAATCATGATTTAGCTATAGGTGATATAAAAAACTGGTCTTAAGAGTATAAGGTACTACATAAACATGACCGTTACACTAATTCCTCAGGCAAAAATAATGGCCCAAGCGGCATCTTTTCTATTTGCCATTGTTCAGGGTAGTCCACATCAACTAAATACAATCCGTTAGGTTTTGCCGTAGCACTTGCTAAGGTGCGGTCTTTGGCAACAAGAAGCTCCGCCATCCACTCAGGCTCTTGCTTGCCGACACCAATATCAAGTAAACAACCTGTAATATTGCGCACCATATGGTGCAAAAACGCGTTTGCTTTAATATCAATGACAATATATTTGCCAATGCGTTTCACCTCTAAGTGATGGATATTACGAAACGGCGTATTAGACTGACAATGTACTGCCCTGAAAGACGTAAAATCTTGCTCCCCTATCATCATAGGGCATGCTGCTTTCATTCTTTCAACATCAAGCTCGTGGTGAAAATGCGTTACGCCACTGCGTAAAATGCCCGGTCTGTAGGTATGATTATAAATAACGTAGCGGTATCGGCGAGCTGTCGCCGAAAAACGAGCATGAAACTCTGGGTCGACTTCTTTAGCAAATCGTACCGCAATGTCGTCAGGAAGCTGAGAGTTCATTCCTAATGTAAAGGCACTCATATCGCGAGCAGAATCCGTGTCAAAATGCACGAGTTGACCCGTTGCATGAACGCCCGCATCAGTACGCCCCGCGCAAGTTATCTCAACGGGATGATTACAGATATTCGATAGCGCTTTTTCTATTTCTTCTTGGACACTGCTGACATGATTTTGCCTCTGCCAACCACTATAATTTGCACCATTATATTCAATGCCTAACGCTACTCGCATACTTTTTCTATCGCAACCCATAACAAAAACGACATTTTATGCGATTGGCGATGTGAATTAAAGCGCTTAAGCTAAGAAGTAGATGATGATACTGACCAAACAAGGCAATTACTTTGTTTGGTCGGTATCGTTGAAGTGAGTATTAAGGCTCTGTAAGACTGGATTTAAGCGACTTTGCCTCAGCTTGCACTGAATCCGGGCCGTTCTCAATAACATCGTTGAGCGTTGATATCGCCGAATCATAATCTTGAATTTCGATGTAAGCTTTCGCTAAATCTAATTTAGCGGCAAATCCTTCATCCTCTAAATCAACATCCGTGGTATTTTCACCCGCTAATAGCTCTTCAAAATCGCCAAGCCCAACGTCCATATTTGCTCCAACGTAAGGTTCAACATCGCCATCAAGGTCGTCGCTTTGTTCAAGTAAGTCTTCAATTTCTAAGTAATCTTCCGTACCTTCGGCATCCGTTGGTAGCGCTTGGGCTTCCCCTGCGACCAATTCGTCTTGTAACAAGCTATCGAAATCTACTTCGAAATCTTCTGCATTTCCGGCGTCAAAGTCACTGGGATCATCCAGTTCGCTGAGTAGAGCATCGAAGTCTGCTTGGGTGAAGTCAGCCATAAATTCTTTTTCAATTTCGGCTTCATTGACCTCTGGTAATTCAGATTCTGTTTGTGGCTCAGAAAGTAGAGTTTCCAAGTCATCTTCATCGTTGAATTCAGACAGAGTCTCTTCGCCAAAATCTGCATTTAATTCAGGCAGCTCGTCTTCAAGCAAAGTCTCTTCGTCGAAATCCGCAGTTAACTCTGGTAGCTCGTCTTCAACTTCCAGTTCAGGTTCAGACTCTAGCGTGTCACTCTCAGCTTCTTCGACTGGTGCTTCAGGCTCATCAGCAAGCAAAGTCTCTTCATCAAAGTCTGCTGTTAACTCTGGTAGCTCGTCTTCAACTTCCAGTGCAGGTTCAGACTCAAGCGTATCACTTTCAGCTTCTTCGACTGGTGCTTCAGGCTCATCAGCAAGCAAAGTCTCTTCATCAAAGTCTGCTGTTAACTCTGGTAGCTCGTCTTCAACTTCCAGTTCAGGTTCAGACTCAAGCGTATCACTTTCAGCTTCTTCGACTGGTGCTTCAGGCTCATCAGCAAGCAAAGTCTCTTCATCAAAGTCTGCTGTTAACTCTGGTAGCTCGTCTTCAACTTCCAGTTCAGGTTCAGACTCAAACGTATCACTTTCTGCTGCTTTGACCGGCGCTTCAGGCTCGTCTTCAAGCAAAGTCTCTTCGTCGAAATCCGCAGTTAACTCTGGTAGCTCGTCTTCAACTTCCAGTTCAGGTTCAGACTCAAGCGCATCGCTTTTAGCTTCGTCGAGCGGCGCTTCAGGCTCATCAGCAAGCAAAGTCTCTTCGTCGAAATCCGCAGTTAACTCTGGTAGCTCGTCTTCAACTTCCAGTTCAGGTTCAGACTCAAGCGCATCGCTCTTAGCTTCGTCGAGCGGCGCTTCAGGCTCATCAGCAAGCAAAGTCTCTTCGTCGAAATCCGCAGTTAACTCTGGTAGCTCGTCTTCGATTTCAAGCCCAGGTTCAGACTCAAACGTGTCACTTTCTGCTTCTTCGACCTGCGCTTCAGGCTCGTCTTCAAGCAAAGCCTCTTCATCAAAGTCTGCAGTTAATTCTGGCAGCTCGTCTTCGATTTCCAGATCTGGCTCGGACTCTAGCGTTTCACTCTCAGCTTCTTCGGCTGGCGCATCAGGTTCGTCTTCAAGCAAGGTTTCTTCATCGAAATCTGCAGCTAACTCTGGCAGCTCGTCTTCGATTTCAAGTGCAGGTTCAGACTCAAACGTATCCCTTTCTGCTTCTTCGACTAGCGCTTCAGGCTCATCAGCAAGCAAAGTCTCTTCATCTTCGATTTCAAGCTCAGGTTCAGACTCAAGCGCATCACTTTCAGCTTTGTCGAGCGGCGCTTCAGATTCGTCTTCAAGCAAAGCCTCTTCATCGAAATCTGCAGTTATCTCTGGCAGCTCGTCTTCGATTTCAAGCTCAGGTTCAGACTCAAACGTATCACTTTCTGCTTCTTCGACTGGTGCTTGAGGCTCATCAGCAAGCAAAGTCTCTTCGTCGAAATCCGCAGTTAACTCTGGTAGCTCGTCTTCGATTTCAAGTGCAGGTTCAGACTCAAACGTATCCCTTTCTGCTTCTTCGACTGGTGCTTGAGGCTCATCAGCAAGCAAAGTCTCTTCGTCGAAATCCGCAGTTAACTCTGGTAGCTCGTCTTCGATTTCAAGCTCAGGCTCAGACTCAAGTGTATCACTTTCTGCTGCTTCGACCGGCGCTTCAGGCTCGTCTTCAAGCAAGGTATCTTCGTCGAAATCCGCACTAAATTCAGGTAAATTATCTTCATCAAAGCCAGAGATTTCATCGTCGAGAAGATCGTCATCAAGCCCATCCTCTATATCAAATTGAGCGTCATTGGATAATGCTTCTGATAGTGCTTTTTCAGTTTCGCTTTGCGAGTCAGTAGTTTCAAGCTCTTCGCCAAGTTCCAGCTCAGGGTAACTATCTAGCTCTGCGCTTGGTTGCAGATCTTCTTCGTCAAGAAACTCTTCTTCTGCCAGTAAATCCACTTCGTCATTAAGTGGATCATCTCCCAGCTCAATTTCAACTTCTTCATCCGAAAAGTCGTCTTCAAGTTCAGCATCCAACTCAAACTGTTCTTCGGCTTGAAGCTCCTGTAATAGCTCATCAACACTTTTTAAATCAGGATCTTCAAATTCACTGTCGTCGTCAGCTTGAACATTCTCATCACTAAAATCTGCTTCATTGGCTAGATCGGACTGTAATGTATCTTCCACCGGTTCTTCAGATGATTCAGGAATAGCATCCTCTTCATCCAACATACCAGACAAGTGTCCTGACTCCGTTTGCTCAGACTCTGCTAAATGCTGTTCAGACCCCAGTTCAGGCTCGTCAGATTCTTCTTCCAGCTCCGGCAAATCACCTTCTGGTGTTTCGTCAACTAATGCATCAAGATCGTCATTGGCCAGTTCATCAGATTCTTCTTCCAGCTCTGGCAAATCACCTTCTGGCGCTTCGTCTAGTAATGCATCAAGATCGTCATCGGCCAGTTCATCAGATTCTTCTTCCAGCTCTGGCAAAACATCTTCTGGTGTTTCGTCAACTAATGTATCGAGTTCGTCATTTTCCAGTTCATCAGATTCTTCTTCAAGCTCTGGCAAAACATCTTCTGGTATTTCGTCAACTAATGCATCTAGTTCGTCATTTTCCAGTTCATCAGATTCTTCTAGCTCTGGCAAAACATCTTCTGGTGTTTCGTCAACTAATGCATCTAGTTCGTCATTTGCAAGTTCATCAGATTCTTCTTCCAGCTCTGACAAAACATCTTCGGGTGTTTCGTCAACTAATGCATCTAGTTCGTCATTGGCCAGTTCATCAGATTCTTCTTCCAGCTCTGGCAACACACCTTCTGGTGTTTCGTTAACTAATGCATCGAGCTCGTCATCGGCCAATTCATCAGATTCTTCTAGCTCTGGCAAAACATCTTCTGGTGTTTCGTCAACTAATGCATCGAGTTCGTCATCGGCAAGTTCATCAGATTCTTCTTCAAGTTCTGCTAATGCGTCTTCTGGTACTTCGTCTACTAATGCATCGAGCTCGTCCTCTGTAGACTCACTACCTTCCTCTTCAAGATCCGGCCACTTATCTTCCTGCGCTTCACTTAATAAAGCATCAATATCATCGCCAGCTAGATCATCGGACTCGTCTTCTAATTCCGGCAACGTATCTTCTTGCGCTTCATCCAATAAAGCATCAATATCATCGCCAGCTAGATCATCGGACTCTTCTTCCGGTTCCGGCAACGTATCTTCTTGCGCTTCATCCAATAAAGCATCGATATCATCACCAGCTAGATCATCGGACTCGTCTTCTAATTCCGGCAACGTATCGTCCTGTGCTTCATCCAATAAAGTATCAATATCGTCATCAGCAAGATCACTAGGCTCTTCTTCTAATTCCGGCAACGTATCTTCTTGCGCTTCATCCAATAAAGCATCAATATCATCGCCAGCTAGATCATCGGACTCGTCTTCTAATTCCGGCAACGTATCGTCCTGTGCTTCAGCCAATAAAGCATCAATATCGTCATCAGCAAGATCACTAGGCTCTTCTTCTAATTCCGGCAACGTATCGTCCTGTGCTTCAGCCAATAAAGCATCAATATCGTCATCAGCAAGATCACTAGGCTCTTCTTCTAATTCCGGCAACGTATCGTCCTGTGCTTCAGCCAATAAAGCATCAATATCGTCATCAGCAAGATCACTAGGCTCTTCTTCTAATTCCGGCAACGTATCGTCCTGTGCTTCAGCCAATAAAGCATCAATATCGTCATCAGCAAGATCACTAGGCTCTTCTTCTAATTCCGGCAACGTATCGTCCTGTGCTTCAGCCAATAAAGCATCAATATCGTCATCAGCAAGATCACTAGGCTCTTCTTCTAATTCCGGCAACGTATCGTCCTGTGCTTCAGCCAATAAAGCATCAATATCGTCATCAGCAAGATCACTAGGCTCTTCTTCTAATTCCGGCAACGTATCGTCCTGTGCTTCAGCCAATAAAGCATCAATATCGTCATCAGCAAGATCACTAGGCTCTTCTTCTAATTCCGGCAACGTATCGTCCTGTGCTTCAGCCAATAAAGCATCAATATCGTCATCAGCAAGATCACTAGGCTCTTCTTCTAATTCCGGCAACGTATCGTCCTGTGCTTCAGCCAATAAAGCATCAATATCGTCATCAGCAAGATCACTAGGCTCTTCTTCTAATTCCGGCAACGTATCGTCCTGTGCTTCAGCCAATAAAGCATCAATATCGTCATCAGCAAGATCACTAGGCTCTTCTTCTAATTCCGGCAACGTATCGTCCTGTGCTTCAGCCAATAAAGCATCAATATCGTCATCAGCAAGATCACTAGGCTCTTCTTCTAATTCCGGCAACGTATCGTCCTGTGCTTCAGCCAATAAAGCATCAATATCATCGCCAGCTAGATCATCGGACTCGTCTTCTAATTCCGGCAACGTATCGTCCTGTGCTTCATCCAATAAAGCATCAATATCGTCATCAGCAAGATCACTAGGCTCTTCTTCTAATTCCGGTAACGTATCTTCCTGCGCTTCATCTAATAAAGCATCAATATCATCACCAGCAAGATCACCGGATTCTTCCTCTAATTCCGGCAACGTATCTTCCTGCGCTTCATCCAATAAAGCATCGATATCATCACCGTCGAGCATATCTGACTCTTCGTTAATTTCAGCTAACGTATCGTCTTGCACTTCATTTAACAGGGCATCAATATCATCACCCGCAAGCTCAGTGCTTGGTTCCTCAAAATCAGGCAATGCATCATCGTCAGCATCTTGAGAGGCATCAAGTAGCGCATCGATATCATCGGCATCGACTAAGCTCTCACTATCAAAATTGCCGCTAAATTCGGGCTCTTCATCTAGCGCACCGTCAAGAATTGAATCGATATCATCATCGTTTGCAACAGCACCAGCTTGCTCATCAGCGAGTTCCTCGCTCAGGGCTGCAAGGGCATCATCACTAACATCAATTTCTTCATCTTGAGACTCATTGAACAAATCATCAAGATCGCTGTCACTTAAAATATCTTGGCCATCATCAACATCAAGCGAAACTTCATCACCAGTCTCGTCAAAGCTCTGTTGCATAAAGTCTTCATCATGATCATCATCAAACGAAATATCTTCATTTAGTAAGCTATCTAATTCATCTTGGTCTAACGTATCACTTCCTTCATCGAAGTCGTCATCAAGTGAGTCAAAGGTAATTTCATCGTCTTCAGGTAAGATATCGTCATCTAACTGTACGCTTGCGCCCAGTGCGTCTTCATCGTCGCCCATTCCGATATCAAGTGGGTCTGGCTCAGGGTCAAATGCAGTCGCAGCGGTTGCAGCTCCCGCCGCCGCAGCGCCTGCAGCCACAGATGGTGTTTGCGGAAGAAAATCGTCGTCATCTGTCGACGCTTGAGATTGATTTCTTCGGCGTAGAAACATAACGAATCCAGCAATTGCCAGTAGTGCCGGTAATGTGGCAAGTAACGCAATGCCAGCTGGTGAGCTAAAGAATGTGCTTAACTCGCTACTTTCTTGCGCTTTTGCCTGAGCTGCCTGCTGATCAATCATTTCATTTTGCAAGTCAATAACAGCCTTGAGCTGTTGCTGGATTTCGCTGTCTTTACCAAGTTGGGTACGAACCGTTTGAAGTTCAGTAGAAATAGCGCCGAGCTGCTGTTTTAATTTATTGTTTTCGGATAGGATTTCTTCAACATTACGCACCGAGGATTTGAACTCTTTTTGTAAGTCCATCAGGCGCATGTCCTGTTCCATTTTTAAAGAGCGCAGTTGATTAGTCAGGTCTTCTTTTGCTTCTTCTACATCGACTTTACGAGCTTGTGTAACCTTTTTTTCGGCTTCGTATATTGCATTTGGATTCAATAATCCCTTACGCTTCATTTCCCAAAGTTTGTCATCTTGATCCGACTTTTGCTTTGCCAACTCAGGGTTAACACTGCGAATTTCATTGATGGTAGGAATACGTAAATACGCCCCATCCTGCATATGGTTGAGGTTTTTATCTAGAAATGAATTAGGATTTTTATCGTAAAGCGCCTTCATCACCTGATAAATGGTGACCGAGTCATCTGGTCGCACTTTTTGTGCTATACGCCACAATGTATCCGTGGGTCTGATAGGCCCTATTGACCGACCTTGAGCCCCATAATCAACCCCTTTAGGGCCTTTTAGCACTACCCCCTCTTGGGTATATACTGGTGTGGCAATCAGTGCGAATACAAAGATACTAAATAAGGCTAAACCGCGCATGCCGATCCTTTACTCAAATGTTTAACACCCGTTAAACGACGTTTTATTATTATGGCTTTGAAGCAAGCTCTATTCCAAATGCAAACTATAAACCAGATATGTTGGAATATCCATTGCAACGTATTGAAAGTTAACATGGTTATAATGCTTTTTACTGATTTTGGAATAGCTGATATAGGTGAAGAATAGTCAAGTATTTGACTTAACGGCAAACTTCTTGGCAGAAGTTTGCCGTTATAGCGCGGAAAAGTAAGCAAAACTCTGCTTACTTTGCGATATCAATGGGTACTTATAGATAGCTTTCTATCAGGGCTTCTGCAATTTGGATGCTATTTGTTGCGGCACCTTTTCTAGTGTTGTCTGATACCACCCATAAGTTTAAGCCTAGTGGATGTGAAATATCTTGCCTTACACGACCTACATAGACGGTATCGTTACCACTTGCATCACTTACCGGTGTTGGGTAATCATTTTCGTCTTCAATTAGCTCAACACCCGGCGCATCAGCAAGTAACTGCTTAACATGTTCAAGATCATAAGGCATGCGCGTTTCAAGATGAATGGCTTCAGCATGACCGAAAAACACAGGAACGCGAACCGCAGTCGGGTTAACCAAAACACTCGAATCGCCCAAGATTTTTTGCGTTTCCCACACCATCTTCATTTCTTCTTTGGTGTAACCATTTTCTTGGAACGCATCAATTTGAGGAATGACATTAAAAGCGATTTGTTTGCTAAATACTTCGTTTTCCATCGGTCTTGCATTCATTAAGTTTGCAGTTTGCTTAGCCAACTCATCTACCGCTTCTTTACCTGCGCCAGATACCGCTTGGTAAGTTGAGACATTAATTCTGTCAATGCCATAGGCATCATAAATTGGTTTAAGTGCCACTAGCATTTGGATTGTAGAGCAGTTTGGATTAGCAATGATGTTACGATTTCTAAAATCTGCAAGACTGTCTTTATTCACCTCAGGAACTACTAATGGAATATCAAAGTCGTATCTGAAATGTGAGGTGTTATCTATCACAATGCAGCCAGCTTCAGCGGCGATTGGTGCATATTTCTCTGACACGGCACCACCCGCTGAAAACAAACCGATATGGGCATTAGAAAAATCGAATTCTTCAACATCCAGAACTTCGATTTTTTCACCCATAAAGTCAATTTCTTCACCCGCGCTTCGGCTACTCGCGAGTGGGTACAATGTGTCTACAGGAAACTTTCGTTCCGCTAGTAATTCGATAATTTGCTTACCAACAAGACCTGTTGCGCCAAGTACCGCAACATTATATTTTTGCGACATTATTTTTCCTCATTCTGTAATATACCAACCACAGCACTTAACTCTTGCGCTCAGAAAAGCCAAGTTGGTAAAGCTTTTCACTGATTGGTGAGTCATTATTAACTGCAATTGTACTAAATTCTCGGCGCACGGGATATGCCTTACGCAAGGTATCAAAGCCCAATGTGTTTAGCTGTTTTCTCATGATGCCATCATCGCGACGAATGTCATAAACAAGATGCGCTAAATTGACAATATCCTGCTCGTTGGCTGTGCTTTGCAATTGGCAGCCAGTGACACTTGGCTTAGGAAGAAAATCACTAATCGTTTTGCTGGCTGGTAAATCGAATTCTCGGCATACGGCTTCATATAACATTTGCGTGCCTCGTGCCTTGCCTTCTAGCGTGTGGCCGGCTATATGTACAGAAGCAAAACGAGTATATTGCAATAATGGCTGTAAAATATTCGGCTCATTTTCCCAAACGTCTAAGATCAGCTCGAGCGCGTGCCCCTCCTCTACAGCGTGCAAAAGCGCTTGATTATCGATAACATCTCCCCGGCTTGCATTGATTATCACCGTGCCTGGCTTTAATGCCGCTATCCGCGATGCATCAAGTAAATGAACCGTTTTATGCGGGCCCTGCTTAACTAATGGAACGTGAAATGTCACGATATCCGCGCGAGCTAAGGCTTCATCTAGAGCTATATGTGAATCCAATGTCCCTGCTTGCTGCCTTACGGGGTCACACAATAATATCGTAAGACCAAGTCCTTTAAGCTTTGAAGCCAAACACGCGCCAATATTACCAACACCAACGATGGCGATCGTTTTATCTTGAAGTGGCGTGGAGGTTTCTTGTGCGTATGCAAGTAAAGCGCTTATCACGTACTCGGCAACAGCTATCGCATTACAACCCGGTGCGCTGCTGAACGAGATATTGGCGCTGGCCAACAATGAGGTATCAATATGATCAATCCCTATTGTCGCAGTCCCCACAAACTTCAGTTTATCGGCTTGTGCTAACAAGGCCTTGTTGACCTTAGTAACTGAGCGAGTCAACAGAATATCGACATTTTTTAGCTCATCAGGTTGAAGGTTACGGCCATCAAACCGAGTTACCTCACCAATTTCGCAGAAGAATGACTCAACTAAGGGCATATTTTGATCGGCTAATATTCGCATGCGGGTTTCCTGTCACCTATTGTCTCGAGTGCTCAGGCGATAACACATCGCCTGAGTCGAGTTTAACATGGCAAGGTAGGCGACTAATAATAAAACCTTTTATTTTGTGTCACCGTTTTATTGCAACCAAAGGCTATTGCAAAAAACATCACACAGCATACAAAAACGACCGCTCCCTTAAGACTTAACCAACCTCCTGAATCAAGTAAAGGACAAAACGTCATGGCCAACACGTTAATACAACACAATAATAAAGCCCAACGGGTATAAGCACGGTAGCCAAGTAATGCGGCAAACAAGCTGCTAAAAACATTAAAAATTACCGCTTCAGGAAAGAGGTGAAAGGCCGACAACATAGCCGTGAAGGCCAAAATAGTGACTAGATAAAAAATACTCTGCTGCATCTTGTTTCTCCTTAACATGGACAGCAATATCAACCGCTACACTAGGGCGTGGCGGTATATCCTAACTCACATAGCGACCAAAAAAAATGGACTGTATTTGCTACTCCTTAGCAATTCTTAAAAGCACCATTTCGTGGCTATGCTTAACCCAATTGTAGAAACATTAACGTGTATTTCAATGCAAATCAGACATGAAGTTTTGGCAATTATAATGCACAGATAACGAACTTCTCTGAAAGAAATTTCATGTGCATTTTCGTCATATTGCACTACGTTCATTACACTTAAATATCGATCAGTAATTAATAACGTTGAAAATTCTCTCAGGTTATAGCTGGGGGTGTAATCATGTAATCAATAACTTTTAAATTACTGACAGTAAGAAGCATGGCTCATTTAACACTCAGATTAAGTACAAAACGTAAATAATATGTCACAACAAGGCATCAACTAATTCGCATACAGGGTATGAAGACGCTTGAAATATCAGCGTTAACCAGCTAGTCTAACTGGGTGGTCAGACCTCTTATAAGGAAGAACAACATGACACTTATATTTGTTCTCGCGTTGTTAGTCTTGCTCAGCGCAGCAAGCTATCATCGCGCAAGCTGGAATACTGCTCTAGGTATTGCAGCAGTTACAATGCTAGTTGGCACCTTTGCTGGTGCATTTGGCATTATATCTTGGTTAATTTTCTTAGCGATTGTTATTCCGCTTTCAGTAACGAACCTGCGTCAGCAGTACATCGTGGCTCCGGCATTTAAAGCGTTCAAAAAAGTTACGCCGACAATGTCAGAAACCGAAAAGTCAGCGATTGATGCTGGTACTACTTGGTGGGAAGCCGATCTATTTTGTGGTAACCCAAACTGGGATAAGCTTCATCAGTTTCCAAAGCCGCGTTTGAGCGTTGAAGAACAAGCGTTTTTGGATGGTCCGGTGGAAGAAGTGTGTGCCATGCTTAACGATTGGGAAGCAACACACGAGCTGACTGACTTACCGCAAGACGTGTGGCAATACTTAAAAGACAACAAGTTCTTTGCGATGATCATCAAAAAGCAATACGGTGGTCTTGAGTTTTCAGCTTACGCGCAATCTTGTGTACTACAAAAGCTTACCAGTAAATCAACTTTACTTTCGTCTATCGTGGGCGTACCTAACTCGTTAGGCCCAGGTGAACTACTTCAGCACTACGGTACTGACGAGCAAAAAGAGCACTACTTACCTCGCCTTGCTGTGGGTGATGAAATCCCTTGTTTTGCATTAACGTCACCGGAAGCGGGCTCTGATGCTTCATCGATCCCTGACTTTGGTGTGGTATGTAAAGGCGAATGGGAAGGTGAAGAAGTATTAGGTATTAGCCTAACGTGGAACAAACGTTATATTACTTTAGCACCTGTTGCGACTGTACTTGGTCTGGCGTTTAAGATGCGCGACCCGGACGGCCTATTAGGTGATAAAGAAGAGCTAGGTATTACTTGTGCGCTTATTCCTACAAACACGCCTGGCGTAAAAATTGGCCGCCGTCACTTCCCACTGAATGTGCCATTCCAAAATGGTCCTACCCAAGGCGAAAACGTGTTTGTACCACTCGATTTCATTATCGGTGGCGCAAAAATGGCAGGACAAGGCTGGCGCATGCTAGTTGAGTGTTTGTCGGTTGGTCGTGTTATTACGCTACCTTCAAACTCTGCCGGTGGTATTAAATCCCTTGCAGTTGCAAGTGGCGCATACAGTCGCATTCGTCGCCAGTTCAAACTCCCTATCGGTAAGATGGAAGGGATTGAAGAGGCACTAGCGAAACTTGGTGGCTATGCGTATAGCTCCGATGCTGCGGTGACTATGTCAACTGGCGCGGTAGATTTAGGTGAAAAGCCTTCGGTTGTTTCTGCCATTTTGAAGTACCACTTAACCGAACAAATGCGTGCTTCAACCATCCATGCCATGGATATTCATGGTGGTAAAGGGATTTGTCTAGGTCCAAACAACTATGTTGGCCGTGGTTACCAAGGTGCACCAATTGCAATTACGGTAGAAGGTGCAAACATCCTAACCCGTAACATGATCATCTACGGTCAAGGCGCTATTCGTTGCCATCCTTTTGTACTGGCTGAACTTGAGGCTTGTTCTATCAAAGATAAACAAGAAGCGCTTGATAGCTTCGATAAATCCTTGATGGGTCACATCGGTTTCACTATGTCGAACTTGGTAAGAACTAAGTGGTTAGCGCTAACCGGTGCACGTTTCACCAAAGTACCATTTAACGATGAAACTGCGGTTTATTATCGTAACGCTGCTCGTTACAGTGCATCATTGGCATTAATGTCTGATATTTGTATGGCTGTATTTGGTGGTTCACTTAAGCGTAAAGAGCGTATTTCTGCACGTTTAGGCGACTTATTAAGCTACCTTTATCTGGTTTCTGCAACGCTTAAGCGCTATAACGATGAAGGTCGCCGTAAAGAAGACTTACCGTTTGTTCAATGGTCTTGTCAGGAGCACCTGTACCTTTGTCAACGTGCCCTTGCTGACTTAATCAACAACATACCTTCTGCTGCATTACGTGGCCTGTTGAAAGTGGTCCTGTTCCCATTTGGTCGTCCGGTTCGTAAACCAACCGACAAAATGGAGCACAAACTTGCTCAGTTACTTCAAGTACCTAGCGAAACGCGTGACCGCCTTGCAACACATATCTACTTAAAAGATGAGCCGCTGTGCTTGCTTGGTAAGCAAGAGCAAACGCTAAAAGACATTCTTGCCGTAGAGCCGTTATTTGAAAAGGTATGCCGTGGTACTGGTAAAAAGTTACCGTTTATGCAACTTGATAAAGTGGCAGCAATGGGACTTGAAGCAGGTGTACTGAGCGAAGACGAAGCAGCTAAATTGACTGCCGTTGAAGCAAAACGTCTTGCCGTTATCAACGTTGATGACTTTGACCCTGAAGAGTTACTTGCTGGCAAAGCAAGAACCAAGGAATCAAATAAAGCAGACGCAGCGTAACTATTTTTGTTTAGGTAGTGCTATCCATACTACCGTAGCAATTAGCGTGGATATAAAGGTCAGAATTTTCTGACCTTTTTTCTTGGCAGATTAGAGCCGGGGGAACACAGCTCTAGTGATTTAAAATAAATATCGCACCTTAAACGTCACTAAGTCTTGCACTGGTTGCTGCCATAAATCAGCGACACTACCAAACCAGTCTCTGCGCCCGACTTGCGACTTTTCAAGTGTCGAAAAGTTTGCACCTCCGCGTTGATACACTAAAAAAATATCTGAATATGCACCCATGCGATAACGCAGTTTTATCTGGCTTGCTAAGCGCCTGTCGTCAAAACTGGTGTCACCATGAATTTCGTGAAGCTCTCCGTTGGTAATTTGATAAATCGTCTTACTTTGTGCTTCAAGTATCGTCCACTGTAGCGAACCACTGAGTTCAAGGTTGTCGGTGATCCGGCCATTAAATTCAAACTTATTGGAAAACTCATCTCTGTCGTATTCACTCAAGCGGTTTTGCCCGTTTGCCATCAACCAGCCATCACCGCTTCTAAAGAAATTACTCAACTTAAGGTTCCAGTTGTAGTGTGGCATCCAAGTCAAATCCACGGCGTATTGCTGTGCTGAGCCTGATATTCCTTCTTGGTCAAGCTCAACACTTGCTGCCCAAGAAAAATCTCCCACATAAGGGCTTTGATAAAATACTCGAGACTCCACACGGCTTGGCATCTCAAACACCTCAGTGCCTCGCCCTAAGTTGTCTTGTTTACCACTGGTGTAATAATCTAGCCCGAGGTTGAGCTGACCACCATTTGCCAACAAAAACTGCGCTAAATATGCTTGTCTGGCTGCTAAACCTGTTCCAGCATTATTTTGCTCATGCCTCAGAGTGAGTGACTGCTTTAATCTGGTAAACCAGCTGTCTTTTGGGTGCATCGAGTATTCACCATAAAGCTCGCTCACCCGCCAGTCATTGCGTTTCATATAGCCGAGATCATGGTTATCAAATTCGTCATCCACAGCAAAGTAGCGCGCAGCGAACTTCGTCTGTAACGAATGTTGATACTCCGCGTCTAGCGATACACCTTGACCTGTAACACTTTGCTTTTGTGTTTCTACCTCAGTTTGTAATAGCGCGCCTTTGAAAGACCAAGTATCACTACGATATTGTCCATCAAGGGCATAACTCATGGCATCGCGCTCAAGAAACGGCCTGTCTGTTTTAGTCGCAAGTACACCGGCCTGCCAATCTTGCGTGCGATAATTAGCTCTTGCTGCAAAAAACTGCTTACCAATATCGTCCGAAAAGTCCGACTCAGACACAGCAAAAGTACCAAATTGTACCGACTTTCCTTTATGTACAAATCGTAGCGCCGCATCTATGGGGGTGATTGCGCGTGTACCATCATCACTTGATGCCCCTATACGACGAGTATGAATAAGCTTAGTGCTCTCAAGTGCAGCAACTTCAAAAAGGCTGATATCTTGGGTGAAAAATGGACGTTTATCGGTGCGCAACGTTTCTACGGCTGAATAATTCACGTCAACATCATCGATATCCACCTGACCAAAGTCAGGATTCACTGCAAGACTCACCTTCTGATGATGAGAAGGCTTGTAGAACAAATCAAAGCCAACATCGGACTGGTGCTGGCGCTCTGAAGGCGAAGTGCCTACAGGTGCAAATTGAGCCTGATGCGCAAAGTAAGGCACAAATGCCAATTGAGAATGTGCGGGGATCTGTGCTGCAATCTTTGGCATAGTCAGGAAGAAATCGCTATTTGCTGTTGTATCCTCATGGTTTGCATAGATAAAATTACTTTTAAGTTCATACAACTGTACCGAAACCCCAATCTTTGTAAGCCCCTGCTCATCTCCTGGCTGAAACGACACAGTATGCCAAGGGATCAATAATTCCGTGGTCCAATACGTATCGTCAATGTGATTGGCATAGTGCCAGTCCCCATCCCAATCGTAATCCACGTTTAAGCTTGGGGTTACAACACCATCTTGCGAGCCGCCACCTAATGTCACCGAAAATTGATATGCACTACTACCATCCCCTGAAAAGTCCACAACGACCCGATTGAAGTCAGCTTGCATAAAGCGGTCATGGATATTGAATTGTCGCTTGCGCTCGGCTTTATTCTGGAAGTTTTTAATACCAATATAAACGCCGTCAGCGGTTGCAAAGGCTTTGGCGGTAATTTTGTCATTGGCAGAGGCCAAAGTTACAGGCACAACCTGAACAAATTGTTCAAAGTGCGTAGCAGAACCCCACTGCGCTTCATTCAACTTACCATCAACCACGATAGGTTCCGCAAGTACTGCGCCTGCCATCATGGGATAACTTAAACCGAGCCAAAATTTATTGCTTTTATTCATACATACTTTCCTCAGAGTTATGCCTGCTATTGCAACAAACTTTGCCGTAAAAAGTTCTTAACTTTTTCTGAAGAAAGCTGACTTAACCTTTATAAACATTGACTTAATCTTAAGAAACGCTAACGTTATGGGAACAATTGGTTTTGATTATTGAAATTGGTACTCGGCGTGCGGGCACAGGAAGTAGAGATGATTTGTTTTGGACATTGGCAGTTTGATCTCCAGCAAGATTGCCTAACACATAGGCAAAGCCAAGAAACCGTAAAACTTGAGCCACAAATGGCAAGGTTACTCGCGCTTTTTATTGAGCATCATAACGAAGTGCTAGAGAAATATTGGCTTACCGAACAGCTGTGGCAACATGCGGTTGTCGAACCTAATAGTCTTTATCAGCTTCTGACTAAACTGCGAAAAGTGCTCGGGGACGACCCTAAAAACCCGATTTACATCAAAACCATCCCAAAGCGGGGCTATCGCTTTATCGCACCACTAGAAAGACATGAAATAGCGCCTCGTCATACGGCAAAACCAGTCAACGTAATCGCCAAGTCCCGTATTTTTTCACTCAGTGCCGTCGCAATGGCAGTGTTATGCTTTGGAGCAATCGCCTTTTTTAATCAAGCACCAATAGAAAAAACACCATCACGCTACGAAACCTCGAGCCTCAGTCATGAGCTTGGCCTTGAATTTGACGTTGATGCCCACCAAAGCAAAGATCTCATCGCCTATGTAAAAGATTTTACCCACCTTATTATTGCCAACAAACAAGGCTATCAATTAAATGAACACCGCTTTGATTCGCGGATCAGCTTTCCAAGTTGGAGTCCCGACTCAGATAAGCTGGCATTCTGGCAATATCAAGGTAGTGGCTGCCAACTTCATGTTATGACTGCCGCAGGGCAATTTTTTCATAGCTCGCAAATTCTTCCGTGCCAAGTTGGTACTAAACCCGTTTGGAAAAATGACAAAGAGCTCATCCTAACGTTCGGCCAATATAATGCCAAAGCAGCACACCTTTACCGGCTTGAGTCCCATCAAATGGTTAAGCTGCCACTTGCTTTGGCAGCCAACGAGCGGTTAAAAATGGCCCTTCGAGCGTGGCAAGACAAAACCTTTTATTTGATTCAAGATAAACAGCGGTTAGCAAGGCTACAAACGCTTGATGGCACGGTACATCTGCAGTGGTCAGCTCCAGTCACTTCGGTTGCGTTTGATGTTTATCATCAAGCCGTGATTGCGAGTCAATATGGCAGCCTATCACGACACTTTAGAGACGGTGACAGTCAAACCATCAAAGAAACGGAAATTGGCTTATACACAAGCTTCTCAAGCGATAATCGCGGCGATATATTCGCGGCATTGGAAAGTTTTCAAGTTAATATCAAAGACCGAGACGATCTCCCCTTGTTTTCAAGCTCAAGCATCGATTATTTACCACTGACCAACAGCTTGGGAGAAACGGCATTTATGTCGAGGCGCAGCGGCGTATGCGAGGTGTATCTATATCGCGATGATAAAATCAGTCAGCTTTCCTTTCATCAGGGGCATGAGTACGTTGGTTTTTTAGTATGGAGTCCAGAGCTGAGCTATTTGGCCTCAAACCGTGATAACGATTTAGTGATATACGACCGAAAACGCCCACTCACCCAGTTCAATTCACAGCTGAGTCAGCCTATCAAAAGCATGGGCTGGATAGATGAGCAAACACTATGGGCTTATGACGGTGAGACATTAAACCAATACAGCTTGTCTGGGGCGCTTATCAGCAGCCATGACAGTACAGCTGACTTTGTCTTTTATCACCCTGAAAGACAAACTTGGTTTGTGCTACAACAAAACCTATTGCTGGAGTACGAGACGCTCTTCGAAAGCGACTCAGAAGCGTTAAATAAATATACGCTAAGTCAAAAGCAAACCAATCAATTTAGTAACTTAAGAATTCGCGGCAATGACATCTATTGGCAATCCGCTTGGTCAAAAGAGGACTACATTTGGCAACTCACGTTGATGCCAGAGCAAAACCCTACGCTTAAAAAAGTCGGCCACTTGATTTGGCACTACGATATCGACGCGCTTGGGGATCTACTCATAGCAAAAATGGAAAGTGTAGAAGGCGATATCAAGAAACTGACTCGCTTATCTGAAGCTGCTAACTAACGATTATCATTACAACAGCACATACGCGGTATAGCTCAGCACTAAGGTACTGAGCCAAGTCATAGCTAAATGCTGTGGACTTTTTAATGCACTTAACACTAAAAGTGGTAGAAAGACATAGGGTAATAGACTCACTACACTCAGTCCCAATAACATATAGACAGGCACTGAAAAACAGACGGCGGCCGTCAGCACAATAATCCAAATACTCTGCTTTGCCGATTGCAGCTTATCTATACTCAACCAATATGCAGTACGGTCGTAGACTTCAGGTTTGAGATCAATGGCAAGGCTCGACCACCATAATAGATTTAACGTCACCAGACCTGGAACGTAATTTGCCATCAGATCGGGGCGCTCTGCGCTTAAGATCGCGCCAAACCATATCACCAATACACTCATCACAATGCGCCAAAGCAACACAAAATAGTGGTTGTAAGCAAAGCTCAGCCAAAATGTCGTCAATCCTTTAACCATTATCGATAGCGTCACTTTACGCGGTAGCAAAACTGCACAGCCAAGTGCTATTAGATTTACAGCAACCAAATACCAAGTAATTTCGATAACAGCAAAACTGATAATAGCTGTTATCAATAACCCAATACTGGTCCCCAAGGGTCGATAAATAAAACAAAGGGCAATGAAGAATTGCGTCACCGCAAAAACCAGTAATTGCCACGCTTGTGTGATTTTCTCAATTCCAATCGAATAGCAGAGAATTAGAGTCATCAATAATAAGGGATGAACAACAAGCACGGACAACCCATCTGCCACTTTTTGATGGATGGCACGATGGAGGATTGTGTGGTGGTAACTTCTGTGCGCTTTGTCCAAAACCGCATCTCTAAACACAAATAAAATAAAGCTTTGCGCCGCAAGTAATCCCCATGCAATTTGTACCTGTGCAATGGGGTTATCACTTTCTACAATTTTACCTATACCCATAAATAGTATTGCGATAAAACCTAGCAGATAAACTTGAAACAATGCAGCTATCATCAAGCCAAATTGCTGAAGTTGCTGGCCTATCGATTGCAGCGATAAGGAAAGTGATGCTTTTCTGTAACGATAGTAATAAAGCATATTAACTACCCTGCTTTGGTGCTAAGGGAACAGAGCGAAATCCAACTTGTAAAAAAGGTTCAGGCTCATGACTTGTCATCAGCACCATGCCAGCGTAGTTTTGCGCAAGCTCAACGATATACTCGCAGCCTGCCGCGTCCAAAGCCGCTGTAGGTTCATCGAGCAATAAATAAGGGGTATTACGCATCAAAGCATTAATAAGCTGAAGCTTCTTTTTGTTACCAGAGGAGAGATCCGCGTAGCGCGTCATTAAAAAGGATTCAAACTGAAAGTCGTTTATAAGCTGCGAAGGAAAATCACATTGCCATGCGGTTGATGTGAGAGTTAATAACTCTTTTGCACGCAAAAAAGCAGGAAATGGAATATTGTCTGACGCAAGTGCAACAAGTGTTTGGCGTTTATCGATTTTTTTGCCTTGTAAAAGAATGTCGCCTTTGAACGCATCATCAAGCCCAGCAATCATACTCAGTAAGGTGGTTTTCCCTACGCCATTCGGCGCCGCTAAACAAATTCTATTATGATCAAACTGTTGTGAATAGTTGTCAAACAGTACCTCTTTGGAGAAACTTTTACTTAAAGATTTTATCGTTATCATCTTGCTCTACACTATAAATCCAAATAGGGATTTATATTTATGTTTAAAAATGTAGTTGTCATAAAACTTAACTTATTACAAAAGCCAATATTTATCACCTAGTTAGAAAGTAAAATGGCGAATACCACGTACCTTATTTTGTAACAAAGCCTTACATACTACATTTTCTAACATCTTATAAACATCATTAAGTAACCTTTCATTTTTCCATCCTATACTCTTGCTCCGAATCGCTTGAATAACGACCTATGTTCAAAATATTGATAAAGGAGATCAACTATGAACTTTCGTATCCTAACTGCAGCCACCCTATCCCTATTAGCGGTTGCCTGTTCGTCTGAAGATGTCGAGACCGCCAACTTCGGTTCTGACATCTATAAAAACCAATATAACTTGGTTAATGCCACCGATTATGAAATTGCATTTCACCTTGCTAACACTGAACTAGACGGTGATGAACGAAATGTCGCTGACGATAAATATCGCGTCAAAGTACTAGCTTCCGGTTCAGAACCCGTACGCATAACACACGAACATAACACCAACCGTGAAATCAGTTTTTATGCTGAGTCAGTCAACAAGCTTGGCATGGTAGAACAAGAAAAAATTAAGGTGAGTAATGACCGAGATTATCACTTTGTGGTAATGCAGGATAGCAACGATACCTTAGATATAAAGGTTGTTAGAAAGTCTAAAGATGATCACGATAATAAATTTACCGTACGAGTATTAGCTTCTGAAACAATGACATTAAATATTAACGGTTCAGACGTTGAATTTGATAAAGGAGAAGTCAGTAGCTGGTATCAAGTGGATGACTGTAATCAAGATATTATGATGGGTGATGAGGTTATAAGTCTTTGCAATGCATCGCTAGACCGCTCTTACTTACTCGTCGTCGGTGAAACTGGATTAATGAGCACCGTTTTAGAATACTAATTAATCACCGTCTTTGAGGCTGCCGATATTCCGGCAACCTCAACGGTTAGCCGTCTAGATTTATATTTATAACGCATTTTTTATTCACAAAAAATTCAACTTTCTGTCGAAATAAGTCAATTCTATTCATTTTCAGATCCGACCATACAAAATAGTGACATTTGTCATAAGTCAGTTTTATTAAACTTTCCACGTACAATAAAAATAGAGTTTTAGCTTTAAAAATCAATTAATTCTTTATATCTCATAGAGATAAAAAATAGCTATTAACAACTCCAAATTGCAATCATTTTATAACATTTCAATTATGTTAACGTTAGATTTAATTAACATTAAAATGTCAAATTTTTCGTGTTGACACCCTGAAAACTCAGGCTTAACCTAGCCGCCGTTCTTAAAACACAACAATCAAAAAATCACATTTAATATTTTTTATTTACAAATAAAATAATCTTGTAACAAAGATAGCGACAATAGTATCGCGACAAAGCCGACCAAGTTAACGGATTGGCACACACGGGACGTTGGTTAAGTAGTACTCGCCTCTAACAAGTATGATTGGGTTTTCTAAACAGTTTCCGGTCATACAAAAATATAAGCATTGTGAAAATCACAATCGGATTCATTATTTTAGTCAGAGTAGGAAAGTCATGAACCAGTACAACACAGAAAAGGAAGCAATTCAGGTCGAGAAAAAGCTCGGTAGTATTGTTTTCATCTCGCAAGATCAATCACTTTCTCTGGAGTCAGTGCAAGATTACGCAGCTCAGCCCTTATCCAAAGTAAAATTGGACGAGTTGGCATTAAAAGCTAGAATCGAGCAAAACCGTCAATACCTGGACAATAAATTAGCAAATCAAGAAGATATATACGGCGTGACGACTGGTTTTGGTAACTCAGCAAGTAACCGTATTTCGACTTCTCTCTCTGAAGAATTACAACAAAACCTCATTGCTTATCATGGCTGTGGTGTTGGTGATTACCTTTCAGAGTCTGATTGTGCCGCGACTTTATTGATCCGCATGAACTGTAATGCCAAAGGCTTTTCAGGCGTTAGTTGGGAATTGCTGGCGCAGATGGAAACCTTCCTAAACAACCGCATCATCCCAGCTATCCCTTCTATGGGTTCTGTGGGTGCGAGTGGCGACTTAACACCACTTTCTTATGTCGGTGCCGCACTTGGTGGTAAGCGTAAAGTGTACTATCAAGGACAACTGCGTGACACCGCTGAAGTATTAGAAGAGCTAAACATTGCGCCATACAAGCTAAAGCCGAAAGAAGGTTTAGCTATCATGAATGGTACTTCGGTTATGTCTGCTATCGCCACGAATGCGCTAAAAGACATCCGCCGCGGCATTGATTTAAGCTGTAAACTGATCGCGCTTTATGTCGAACTTATCGAAGGTCGTGCATCGCCATTCCATAAACGCGTACACGAACTTAAACCACACCGCGGACAGCAGATCTGCGCAGAAAAAATTCTAGAACGCTTAACTAACGTCGATCAGCGTTTAGGTCGCAGAAACCGCACCGATGACAACATTGAGTTTGGCAAGCAAGAAACATTCAGGTTACAAGATAGCTATTCAATTCGCTGCTCTCCGCAGGTGTTAGGTCCATTAATTGATGCTGAGATGTGGGCATCACAGATCCTAACGACTGAAATCAACTCAGTGAACGATAACCCACTATTTGATGATGAGAACGACCTTATCCTTAACGCGGGTCACTTCTACGGTGGTCACGTTGCAGCGGTGTGCGATACCCTCAAGCCACTTGTTGCAAACATGGGCGCGTTACTAGAGCGTGAATTAGGCATTTTGGTTGATGACCGCCTTAACGGTGGAATTTCTAACAACTTGGTTGCGCGTGAAGATCTTGGCGACAAAGCTTGGGTACACCACGGTTTCAAAGCAATGCAAATTACCTCTTCTTCTCTTGTTGCAGAAGCACTTAAAAATGCAGGCCCTATGTCAGTATTTTCACGCACAACAGAAGCACTTAACCAAGACATCGTCAGCATGGGCACTATCGCCGCACGTGACCTTCGTCGTATTGCAGATCTCATTAAGCCAGTTATTGCTATTCAGGCAATGGCGATCCGCCAGGCATTTTATGTTGACGGGAAAGATGCGAAAGCAGAGAAACTCAACGCACTTTCTCGCGAGTTTTTCGACGAAATTAGCAGCAACTTCCAACCAGTCATTGAAGATAGGCCGATGGATGTCGAAATCAACAATATGGTTAACGCCCTGTTTAATGAGCAGTAACCCTCTCTAAGTCATTTTTGAGATGACGATAACGCTATAGCTGGCAGCTTCACTGCAGCCAGCTAGGGCTTGTTGTTGCTCAAAAACCACTAATGAGACGTAAACTACACACCAAAGAAACTAAAAAGGATATAAAAATGAGTAGCTTAGAATCAATAACACAATTTATTAAACAAGACATCATTGTAGATAATTTAGAAGTGGTAGATAGCATTGATGAAATCGAAGATGATGCTCAACTTATCGGTGACGGTCTAGATCTAGACAGCATCGAGGTGCTCGATCTTGTGGTATCTATCGAGAAAAAATACAACCTTAAGTTCAAAGATTACCCAGAACAAACCATTCAAGAAAAAATGAAAAACGTCAGTACCTTAGCTAGCTTTGTTCACGAACAAGTTGAAGCACAAACAACAGCTGAAGCTTGTTGATCTGACCGTAACCATTTTCGCTTGGAAGGACACCATGCAAACATACAGTGCCATTCGTTCAACACTCATGCAACTGATTGAAGCTGAGTTAGAAGTAGATAAAGAACAACTAGACGTACTAAGTGACGACGCCAATTTAATTGAGGCGCCACTGTTTCTCGACTCGGTCGACCTTATGCAGTTATCTGCTGCATGTAAAAAAGCGTTCCAATTAAAAGACTTGGGCGAATTGAGCACTGTAACTTTGGCGACACTAACACGTCAAATAGCGTTAAACTTAACGCAACAAAAACAAGCAGCACCCTTGGAGACTTGGGCAGATCAAGTCACCTCTCTCAAAGAGACCGATTTACTAGCACTGATACAACGTAGTCTAGAGTGTGAGATCATCGGTCAGGCTCGCCTTATCAAAGACAGCACGCCCTGCGATATCATTGTGAGCACTATGGTGTTATTAGCGCACAATGTCACTCCGGTATTAAGTGCAAATGCGGCCGCGAACGCCAATGCGTTTAGCTGGCGAGAACTCACGCTTGCCAATCAAGAGGTAGAAGTTCCGTTTCATTCCATGACGGCATTTTTACAACAGCATAGCGATAAGACAATTGGCTTTGAAACGTCAGGCAGCACAGGCAAGCCACAAACTTGGCATAAATCCATCGCCTCACTCCATGCAGAAGCCGTCACCTTTGCTGACACTTTCTCGTTTGACGCAGTAGATTATTTCTGTGCCTGCGTTGATATCCGCCACATGTTCGGTTTTATTTGGGCATTTATGCTCCCTCTGCGACTTGGCAAACAGGTGTGTTACGAACTTGGTTCTACACCGGACTTACAACCAGTAAGAGATAAACAGGTAGGTGTGATCTTAACGCCAACTATGTTTGACTTTGTGGCCGATCAGTTAAGTCAAAACCACTGTTACTTAATAAGCTCAGGTGCACCATTCAAAGGTGAGAAAGAGCAAAAGCTTGCCGACCTTATTTCTTCCCTATCGCTTTCAATACAAGCTTTTGAGGTACTAGGCAGCACTGAAACCGGCGGTATCGGCTATCGTCCATTAGGCAACAACGAAACGCACTTTACTAAGTTCACTGCCGTCGACATTTATCAAAATGGCGAGCACAAAACCATGTTGAGATCGCCGTTTTTAGTGGCTAATTGTGAAGAGTTTGAGCTCAAAGATAAGCTGATTTTCAGCAATGAAAATCAATTCACACACGGTGGGCGCGCAGACCAAATATTTAAATATGCAGGTAAACGCTACTCGCTACAAAGTATAGAAAAAATCCTCCAAGAACGCTTTGTGGGACTTCGCCATCGCGTGTTTTTTATCGAGGACAATAACAATAATAAAGGGGGCGAGCTGGTCGCCTTTGTCGAAGGACTATCTTGCATCCCTACCCTTCAGGACATCAGAAGTTGGTTTAAAGATTTACCCACGCCGCAGGTTCATTTTTTGGCGCAATTTCCAGAAAACGAACTCGGCAAAATCACCCTCTCGGCACTACAGGAATGCGTACATGAATAATAAACAACAAACTTTCATTACTGGTTATGGTGTGCTCTGTGCAGCAGGCGAAAATCGCCAAGCGCTGCTAACTAGCATCAAGGAAAACCGCACTGGTATTGACCGCATTAATCGTTTCGACACACAGGGACTAACACACAATGTTGGGGCGCTCGCTATCAACTACGAGCACCACAGCGCAGAACATTTTGATATGGATCTGGCGAGCCAATACGCTATCCATGCCGTTACAGAAGCACTTGAGCATGCAAATTTAGCCTTAAATCAGATGGACAGTACCCGTGTGGCATTTATTCTCGGTAATGCAAACTGCGGTATGTTTTCATTGATGGAGAGCCTTAAAGGTCAGCACCAACTGGGGTTTAAGTTTTATCCACCACATCAAATTGCAACCGATGTCAGCCGCCACTTCGGTATTCAGGGCCCTGTAATGACTTTCACCTCGGCCTGTACCGCAAGTAGCAGTGCCATTGCTTTTGCTAAACAACTTATCGAAAACGACCAAGCAGATGTCGTCATTGCTGGCGGTGCGGATGCCCTGAGCGAGCTGGTTTACGGCGGCTTTCAGTCGGTACAGTCCTTGAGTCCTGAGCCTTGTGCTCCGTACAGCGAAAAAATGGGATTAAGTTTAGGTGAAGGCGCAGGTTTTTTAGTCTTTGAATCGCAAACACATGCCAATCAGCGTAACGCAACGCTGCGATATCAACTGCTCGCGACAGGGTCGAGCTTAGATGCTCACCACGCTACAGCGCCTAACCCCGAGGGCGATGGTGTACGCCGCGCTTTTACGCAGACATTGTCCTATGCGCCCGTTGCAGCAAGTGATATTGAATATATCAACAGCCACGGGACTGGTACGCCAGCAAATGATGGCGCAGAGCTAAAAGGGATCCAATCAGCCATTGGTGAACAGGCCATGCGCGACGTCTCGGTTTCAAGTAGTAAATCTTACTTTGGTCATACCCTTGGTGCCGCTGGTGCCGTAGAACTTATTTCAACTTTGGTCAGCCAGGATGAAGGACTTCTACCAGCAACACTGGGGGTCGACTCAATAAGGTCGTGTTGCCATGCGTATCAATTAGTGACCAATCAGGCCAGACCTCAGGTTGTTGATGTTTTTGCGGTGACTAACTCAGCATTTGGTGGCCACAACACCAGCATGCTACTCAGTAAACATCAGAAAACGTCGATTAACACGGCGTCAAAACCGGTGTATCTACTTGCTGCCACCAGCCTGTCTGATACTGAAGTATACAATGCTCGACAAAATAGCACCGACCACTTTGCTGAATTTAACTTAAAACAGCAGTTCCCTGCACTTTTCCAGCGCCGTACACCGTGTGTTGCACAATTTGCCTTAGGTGCTTGCCAATTTACCTTACAAGACAGCGATCTCAATTTAGCACAATTACCACTGCCAGAATTCGCAGCCTACTATGCTAATCCCATTGGCTCGCTGGAAACCTTAGATAAAAACCTCGCATCATTTCAAGATGGCATTGCAGAGCTAAAAAGTACGCACTTCCCCAATACCGTCGTCAATGCCACATTAGGGCAACTGGCGCTCGGCTTTGGCTTTAAAAACTCGGCCACTTGTGTGAGTGATTTAGGCAATGACTTTTTACATGCGCTTTGGAGCGCAGCACTTGATATGCGTGAAGGTCGAAGTCGATATGCGATGGTATGTAGCTCGCAAGACGATACTGCACTCTCGCAGCAAGTCTGGGCTACACATCAATTCCAAGCAGATATCGGTCATTTTTCCAGCGCAGCACTCTTGGCAACCAGCGAGGTGTTACCGGCAGGCTACCGACCTCTCGCAGAAATTATTGATTTCATTCAAATCAATGATGCGCAGCAGCATCAAGCACTAGACAGATTATTGGCAAGCAATGCTAGGAAGCTAAGCCAAGTGGGCAATGTCGTGTTAAGTACTCATCACGACGAAGCGTTTGCCACCATTGCAGCAAGCTTGGACAGCCATTTACCACAGGCTCAACTTATAAAATATCAACCACAAACCACGCCTCTACACAGTACAGAATTAGCAGTGCGTGCGCTAATGCATGCACTCAACACCCCAGCTGGTGATACCGAGTTAGATCAAACCCTACTCCTAAGCGTTAATCTCGCGGGAAGTATGACGGGATGTATTTTACGAACAGTAAGGAAATAAGATGACGACCGTGATCGAAGTGAAGAACTTAAGGAAGGTCTACAAAAGAACACGAAAAGTTGCCGTCGACGACGTCTCTTTTAGCGTTAGCGAAGGCGAATGTTTTGGACTCCTTGGGCCCAATGGCGCCGGAAAAACCACGACGTTGGAAATACTTCAGGGCTTGCGTAGTGCAACGTCAGGTGAAGTGACGTTATTCGGTCTTAATTGGAAGCAACACGAAACCAAACTTCGCAGCCTTATGGGTGGCGTGATGCAACACAATAACCTCTACGAAAAACTCAAAGTAAAAGAGTGCGTCGAGCTATTTGCCAGCTTTTACCCAAGCTACACGCCAATTGATACGCTGCTTGAGCGCTTCAATTTAAGCGAGAAAAAGGACGCTTGGCTAAGCGAACTCAGCGGTGGACAAAAGCAACGCGTATTTTTGGCGATGGCAGTGGTTGGCCAGCCCAAGTTGGTGTTTTTAGATGAGCCAACTACGGGACTTGACCCCACGAGTCGCCAGGAGTTTTGGCACATCATTAAAGATCTCAAAGAAGCTGGTACCTGTGTGATGTTAACGACGCACTACATGGATGAGGCAGAGTTCTTATGCGACAACTTAGCCATCATTAATTCAGGTCAAATCATAGAGTCAGGCGCGCCAAGCGACATTATTAATCGCACCTTTGAGACTCCGGTGATTAAAGAACCCAGAAAAGCCACACTCAACGACGTATTTTTGAAACTCACAGGTTCCACGATGGAGAGGGAAAGTTATGCCTGAGTTAAGTCAAACTAAGTTATATCCATTTTGGCAATTAATGATGGTCAATATTCGACCTTTTTTCCGTGATAAAGCGGTATTGCTATGGACATTCGGTTTACCTATTTTTATCGCCCTATTGTTGATCCAAGCCTTCTCCGGTGGACCAAAAATGTCTCCTATGAATGTGGTGGTGATGCATGGCGAGCAAATTGAACAGAAATGGCTTAAAGCGATGGAGGAAGATCCACTCGTTACCGTTACCCGCCTCTCACAAACCGATTCAATTGTGCTGGAAGACAGTTTTGCTTCTGCTCAGCTGGCGGAAGTGATCAGCTCACCAGGCTCAGTGCTACGTAAGCTGCAAAATGAGGTGAGCCCTGAAGTTTACCTCGCCCCCAATGCTATGTTTTCTACTCATAACTCCGATGAGTCGTTAATGGCACGTAACTATCTATTGCGTCTTAAAGCGCAAGCTAACGGCGAAGAGATGCGAAGCAATGTCATTAGCGTCAAAGGTTATCGTTACACTGACTGGTTGATCCCTGGGATCATCGTGTTACAAGTCCTTGGTTTAGCACTGGTGTCGATTGCCAACAGTTTAGTGTCGGACAGACAAAACGGCTTTTTTAAACGTCTACGCCTTTCTCCTTTCAAGCGCCGTGATTACATCATTGGGATCGTGCTCGCACGCTTATTCTTGCTGGTGTTCCAAATGCTGATTCTGTTCGTCGCCTTTCACTTTTTATTTGGTTACACGCTGCAAGGAAACGTGCTGGATATCATTGCGGTAATGGCACTCGGTTCATTTTGTATCTGTATGCTCGGCGTGTTGGTCGGCGCCCGTAGCCAACGGGTTGAAGTCTCATCAGGGATAGCTAACTTACTTTACTTTCCGTTGATGTTCTTATCAGGCATTTATTTCGACACCGCTAACTTTCCCACTCTACTGCGAGAAATAGTTTCGTTACTGCCAACCACTGCGTTTTTGGATGCACTGCGCTTAGTCGCAAACCAAGGCGTTGAACTGGCTGCGGTAAGTCGTCAACTGATTATTTTAGGCGTCACCAGCGTGGTGTTCTTCCTCATCGTTTACTTCTGCTTTGACTGGGGAGATGAAAAATCATGATCACCGATAACTTGCCGCATAAGGCACCATTTAAGTTTGCAGACAAGATAATCGAACATTCACCGGGAGAGATGATTGTTGGATTGAAGTTCGTCTCGCATAACGAGCCAGGCCTGCAAGGACATTTTCCGGATGAGCCTATTTTCCCTGGTGTGTTAATCATTGAGACCATGGCGCAGATCAGCGGCTTGTGCTGCAACAACACGCACAAAGGGGGCATGCTGTCTTCCATAGAAAAAGCCAAATTTAGTCGCCCTGTTCGCCCCGGCGAAATCATTAAAGTAACGGCAAAACTAGAAACTGAATTTGGTGCGATGGCGCGCTTTAAAGCACAAGCACATGTTGAAGATGAGTTGGTTGCAAAAGCCGAACTCACGATTGTTTACACGGATTAAGGAACTTGGTTGTGTTTACTGGAAAGACAGTAGTAGTGACTGGCGTATCCAAAGGGATAGGCAAAGGCATCGCACTCGCCTTTTTGCAAGGTGGTGCTCGAGTATACGGTATTTGTCGCACACAAACCCCCATCGCGGAGTTACATAAACCTGAGTATCAAGCTCGTTTCACTCAACAAAGCGGCAATATTACCGACAGTGAGTTCGTCAATTCCGCTATTCGCCAAGCGATAAGCGACACGGGTCGGGTTGATGTGTTGGTGAATAATGCTGGGATCACGGATGATAGCTTGTTCTCTCAGATGTCGTACGACGCTTTTCATAACGTGTTAGATATCAACTTCAAGGGTACATTGCTGTGTTGCCAAGCGGTATTGCCAGTCATGACTAAGCAAGGTGCAGGCAAGATTATCAACATGGTGTCGCAAAGCGGAATAAGCGGACGAGAAGGCCAAGCCAACTACGCGACCTCAAAAGGCGCAATTATTGGCCTCACTCGGACTATTGCACGGCAATATGGTCACTGTGGTATTTACTGTAACGCACTCGCTCCGACGTTTATTGCAACCGATATGATTGATGATATCCCCGCAAGCATTATCAACCCGGTGCTTAAGCATACCGCACTAGGTCGTGTTGGGAGTGTCAAAGAAATTGCCGATGCCACGCTATATCTCGCTTCTAGCGCCTCTAACTACCAAACTGGAAATGTGCTTCGTTTGGATGGAGGACTTGCGGTATGAATGCTCAAGCGTTTATTTTACTTTATCCAACAAGTGAGTTTGATAGCCACTTCGTTACCCATTTGCTGTCGCAAAAACATCCGTTACTCCTTATCAATGCAAGTGCTGAGGTGCTCGCGCATAATCCAGAAGCGAGCCATATCCAACTTAGCGCTCCCCTCTCGGAGTTAAATACCACTACATTACTAGATTGGTTTGAAATCAATAATAATCAGCAAGAAGTGATGGTACTGCATTGTGCCAATCACCTTGATGAAAGCAACCTACTCGAAGACATTGCCGTTGGTGAGCAAGTGATCGCACGCCTAGAAAGCGCATTTTCGGCACTCAGAGTCATCGCCGACAACCTCAGAATGAGTGGTGGAAACCTCGTCTTTTTAACGCAATCAGACACCTTAAATTACGAGTTAGAGGCCACCGCCAGTGTCTGTAACCACGCTCATAACGCATTGATGATGACGCTCGCGCGCGAATATCAAGGTAGCAAGCTGGCAGTTAACAGTTTTGTGTTACCGCTACTGGCTACCGATAGCAAAGCCGCAAGGATCCAAAAGCGCAACCTAAAAGGAGGCGTACTGGGTGCACGACCTGCGGTATACAGCTATCAAGACTTGGTGGAATACCTAGTCAACTTTATGAAAACCAACTCCATGCTCACCGGTCAATCCATCGCATTCACACCAACGCTGGAGCTCAAGCTATGATGCCGGTTGACTTATACTGTTTCCATCACGCAGGTGGCTCTTCTTTGTTTTTTAGGGAGTGGGCCAAACATTTACCTGCGCATTGGCAACTCCACGGCATCGACTTACCGGGCCGTGGTACTAAAGCAGGTATGCAATCTTTACGGGACTGGGATGAGGCACTTAGTCACCTAAGTAGTAGCGCGCAACTTCAGCCGCGTAGTGAGCGGCTGTGCGTTTTTTTTGGTCACAGCCTTGGCGGAATGGTGGCTTATAAGCTTGCCGATCATCTTGCTAAACATGCACTGACAACACCGGATTTACTCTGTCTATCTGGGTGTCGCGCGCCAAGTATTCCCTCGGCTACCCAGTACTCAAAATTGACTGACTCGGACTTGCTCACGACTTTATATCATCTCGACATGCTGCCTAAACATCGTTTAACGAAGGACGTAGAAGCGGTTGTGGCTGCCATGTTTAAAGACGACTTTATGCTAGCCGAGCAACCTGTCAGTACAGACATTACGTTGACGATGCCGGTCGAACTGATCCTCGCCACACAAGATCACTTGGTTAAGCCTGAGTCACACCAAGCTTGGTCCGAGTACTGCGAGAACCATTTTCAGCACCATTATGTCGATGGCGGTCATATGTATTTACAACAACGCCCAACGCTGGCGTGTGAGGTGATTGTCGCCGCTGTAGCGCGACACCTAACACGCTTGCAGCAAACAAAATACCAAAAAGCAAACTGGCAAAAGCCGTTGTGTTAAGGCGAAAAAACAAGGATCACGCAATGAACTCACAGTCCAATTCCGCCAATTTCAAGTCACTGACAACGAGGCAACTTCACGTATGGCAAGCCCAACAGCTTGATTTGGCAAATCCAGTATATAACATCGCTTGCGCGGTACAATTTACCGGCGGGCTCACAGCCGAGGCACTAGAGCAAGCCTTGGTGTTGCTATTTGCAAGGCACCCAGTTTTATCGAGTCGTATTGATGAGGCTCAAGGCGAACCACAACTCGAATTATTAGCCAGTGCCCCTAAGTTATTAGCCGTGCCTGATGAGATTGCCGCTTTTAGTGACTCTGTCACCGCCAAAACTTTAATTGAGCAAGCTATCGATATCACTAAAGAGACCTTTCAATTCTACGCTTGTAGCTCAGAAACTCGGTTGCTATTGACCATCAAAGGGCATCACATCAACTGTGACCAGTGGGCATTGCAAGTACTGATGAGCGATTTACTCGCATGTATAGAAGCGGTGCTTGATAACTCTGAACTTGATCTCGCCCCCCTTGATTATCAAGTGATGTTTGAAGAAAAGCCTGAGCGTGCAGCAACTTCACAACAGAGCGAACTCTATCCTATCGATTTTTACCAGAGTAATACTGAGGCACTAGCGCACCATTATGACGGCATCGCGTTTCGTGAAGAAAACCCAGAGGCACTCAAACAAGTAAAACAGGCAGCCTCTCAAGCTGGTGTTACGAGTTTTAGCGTCGTGCTTGCCAGCGTCTTTTTGACTTTATTTCATACCACTGGGCAAACCGATTTGACCATAGGGATCCCGATGGCTCGCCGCACCCGTAAAACACGCGCGATCTTAGGTCATTACTCAGACGTTGAAACGGTTTCTATTTGCGATATTGAGCAGTACACAGGTGCATCGCTTATCAGTGAAGTCAGTAACCAGCTCACCCAATTACTGCTTTCAGGAAATAATAATAAAGACGCTGCAAAGCATATTAATGTCACCTGTAACTACTTAGCCAAGCTAAAAAGCAATGGTATTCGTCCAGGGATCACCCCGTTGATGATTGGTCGCCAAGGGTACGAACTTGCTTTGGGCACAGCGGGAGATACCATTATCAAAGGGGTATCCATTGAGCCTGGTGTTTCACAATTTGATATCGAATTTACGCATTTTGAAACAGAAGGAGGCCTTTGTCGTAAAGTGGTCGCCGCTAAGTCTGTCTTTTCTCGCGTGGCAATGACACGGATCACCGATATTCAGGCGCGCTTTATTGAATTACTTACCCACTCTAGCGACCTTAATATTGCCGAACTGCCGGTACTGGATGAAGAAGAGCAAAAGCTTATCTTGGCGCGCAGCAATCAAGACAATGAAACGTTCTTTTCCGACACCACTTTAAATCACTGGTTTGAACAAACGGTAAGTAAGCACCCAGATCAAATCGCGCTACAAACCCAAACACAATCTATCGATTATAAAACCCTTAACGCCAGAGCCAACGCCCTGGCCTTGCATTTACGGGAGCAATATCAGTCTCAGTATCAACAACCCCTCACTGCCGATACGTTAATTGCGCTGTACATGCAGCCTTCTATCGAGATGCTGATTGCAATTCTTGCTGTCACTAAAGCGGGGGCGGCATATGTGCCGCTGTCTCCCGACCATGCCAGCGAGCGAACAACCTTTATTCTAAGTGATACCAACCCAAGCCTGTTGATCGTCGACGAGCAAGAGTATGCCGCCGCACAAGACAAATGCAGTTTGGCGGAGGTGGCTTGCCCATTAATTACGCCACTTAATGCTCAGCAACAAAGCGACACAGCACCTGTCATCAGCCAATCACCGCAGGACTTGGTATACATCATTTATACCTCAGGTACGACTGGCCAACCAAAAGGCGTGATGCAAACTCATGAAAACGTCGCTCGATTGTTCACGGCGACGGAGCAAGATTATGGCTTTGACCATCACGATACTTGGGTGCTTTACCATGCCTATACTTTTGACTTTAGTGTATGGGAAATGTGGGGTGCCCTACTTTATGGCGGTAAACTCTGTATTCCTGACAACAGCCTGATCCGCGATTTTGAGGCCTTTGCAGACTACTGCTCAGACAATCAAGTGACTGTGCTTAATCAGACTCCTGCCGCATTCTATGAATTTAGTGCAGCGGCACTAAACGCAAAATTGAATTTTGACAAACTGAGGTATGTGATTTTCGGCGGTGACAAACTCAACCCCGAAATGCTCAACCCTTGGTGGAACTGCTACGGCGATGAACAGCCGCTATTGGTCAACATGTATGGGATCACTGAAACCACGGTGCATGTAACCTATAAAGCACTCACGCAACAATCAAGTTCTAAAGCCTCTCATATCGGTAGACCCATATTAGATATGAAAGCGTACGTGCTAAATTCCAAATTGCAGTTGGTCGAACCCGGCGCCTGCGGTGAGTTATATATTGGCGGTGCAGGTCTTGCTCGTGGTTATTTAAACCGCGAAGCGCTCAGTCAAGAACGCTTTATTAGCAGCCCATACGCAAGCGAACAAGACATTCAACAAGGACGAGCCAGACTGTATAAAACCGGTGACTTGGCAAGACGCCTACCGGATGGTGAGTTGGAGTATATCGGTCGTAACGATAATCAGGTGAAGATCCGTGGCTACCGTATTGAACTGGGTGAAATCGAAAGCGTGATCAACCAATTGCCAGAAGTTGCCCAAGCGGTGGTTATCGACCGTACCTTACAAAATGTTCCCTACCTAGCCGCTTATATCAAGTTTAAGCCACAACATCACGGCCAAACTGCCCAAGTGAAAGCCCACGTAAGTCAAGCGCTCCCCAGTTATATGCAGCCAAAAACGTGGACTGAGCTTGCGGAAATACCTTTGACTGGCAACGGTAAATTAGACCGTAAAGCGTTGCCAGAGCCTGAATTGGTAAGCCAAAGCGAATATGTGGCGCCGCAAGACGAAACGGAAGCGCAACTGTGTGAAGCATTTAAAACTTTGCTTGGTGTTGAGCAAGTGAGCACCAAAGATGATTTCTTTGCCATCGGCGGCGATTCTATTCTCACGATTCAACTCGTTGCTTTACTCAGAAAGCAAGGCATTGAACTGCAAGTAAAAGATATCTTTGACTGTCCAACTGCAGCGGCGTTAAGTCAACGTATTGTTAGCGTACAAGCGACTCAACGAGAGATAACACAAGAGCAAGGCCTACTGAGCGGACGCTTTGAACTACTGCCAATTCAACAATGGTTTTTCAATAAAGCACTACCGGAGGAGAATCATTGGAATCAAGCATTTGCAATTAGGATCCCAAGCGGCTTTAGCCAAATTCAATTACAAGAGGCACTACACAGTTTAAGTGATCAACATGATATGTTGCGCACAACCTTTATGGAATTTGAAGGCCATATTACGCAAGAATATAACGATGTTAGTACGATGGCGCCACTCAACGTCCTTAACGGCAAGTCACACGATGTACAAGCAGAGCTCAACGCGCGACAAAGCCAGTTCGATATTTGTAATGGCCCACTTTGGCAAGTTACACATATCGAAGCGTTTTGCGAAGACTACGACCTGCTTCACTTTGCGCTTCACCACTTAATCATTGATGCGGTTTCTTGGCGGATCATCGCGCAAGATCTGCAAACTCTTTTAGCGCAAGGAGAATTGCTGAGTAAACGTACCAGCTATCGTCAATGGGTAGAAATGATGCAAGCGTACCCAGCAGCACACCCGCAAGAAATGGCATTTTGGCAGCGTTTAGCAACCAACTTGCCAAGCTATCCGCCAAGCATGGCTGCAACACCGTCAACCGCGTGGTTAGAGCTAGACGCGCAAACCACGGCCCGCTTAATACGTGACGCGAATGCAGGCTTCAATACGCAAGGTGAAGAGTTACTACTGGCTGCTTTGTGCCAAGCATTGAGTAAAACCTTTAAGCAAACTCAGCATGCTATCACGTTGGAAAGTCATGGTCGTGAAATGTGGCGTGATGATGCTGATATCAACCAAACAATTGGCTGGTTCACTTGCTTGTACCCGCTACGCCTAACTCAACAAGCGACACTAAGCGACACCATTATTGATGCCAAAGAAGCGCTACGCCAGATCCCAAATAAAGGTCTTGGTTTTGGTAGCGCTCAACTGCAAGACACCAGCTTAACGTTGCCAAATATTAGCTTTAACTACCTAGGCCAAATGGGTGGGCAAAGCGATGCGCTTTGGCAGATAGACAACCAACTGCAAACCGAAACAAGTTCCACACAAAACGGCTCGGATCTGATCCTCGATATCAATGCGCTGGTTCAGGGCGAGCAACTCAGGATCAAAGTGGATTCATTACTAGATGGCAATCTTACCGATGCCTTCGCTAATCACTTAACACAAGCGCTGCATGATGTATTAGATACGGCGATCGAGGCGAAAAAGCGCGGCGGTGTAAGCACCCCTAGCGATTTTGGCGCGGGCTCGCTTTCTCAGGAGCAACTAGCTGCACTGCAGTCCCAGTTAAGTGAAACACAACTAGAACAAACCACGACTCAGTCTGAAAAAACACAAGAATTAGAGATTTAAACCATGTTGAATTTATGCCAATCACTTGCAAAGGATAACATTGCGCTTTGGGCCAATGGAGACAAACTTAAGATTGTCCATGGTGAGCAAGGACTCAGCCAACAATGGGTTGACTACCTCAAAGCAAATAAAGCCGCATTATTAGATTACCTTGTATCGCAGCAAGTTTTTTCCGAGCAAGACTTTGAACAGTTACTAGCGGCTGAGCGTAAAAAAGCATCTGAGATCCGTGCCATCTTTGATGCTAACAGTATGCAAAAAGGTTTTATTTATCATCACCTTGCCCAACCAAATGACGATGCTTACCGCGTTCAGTTAGTCATCGATTACCATCAAGCACTCGATATCGATGCTTACCAACAGGCTTGGATCTTGGCATCAATGCGTTACCCTGCGCTACGTACTGCGTTCAACTGGGAAAATGAAATCATCCAAGTGATCAAAGGAGGAGCCGGATTTACCGCAAATCACTTCCGTTTTCACGACTTCAGTACGTTAGACCACATTGAACAACAGACGCGTATCGATAAGCTCATTCACGACGACCGTAATACGCCTTTCGATTTGACTCAACCGGGATTAATGCGCTTTGCTATCGTTAAACGCGCTGATGCACATTACACCCTAATTAAAGCAGAACACCACAGCATCAGCGATGGCTGGAGCTTTCCGGTGATGCTGCAAACCGTGCATCAAAACTACGCCAAACTAACCAAAGGCGAGCCGGTCATTGTTGAAGAAGAAACGGCTTACCTACAAACACAAGCGCGCTATCAGCAAAATCAAAAATCTAGCGATAGCTATTGGCAAACCCAAAAGGCACAATTTGGTGAGCCCAATGATATCAACCGCTTATTGAGTAAAAATATTGACCAATCTGGCTCGTCACAGATCCAAAAAGCGGCGGCGAGCGAATTAAAGCTCTCTTCAGAGCGCCATCAACAGCTCAAAGCATTTGCTAAACAACACGGACTAACGCTGAACGTCTTAATGCAATTTGCTTGGCATAAAGTACTGCAATATTACTGCGACGCTGAGCAAACCATAGTAGGCACAACGGTCTCGGGTCGTGAACTACCCATCGACGGGATCCGTGCCAGTGTTGGTTTATATATCAATACCCTACCTCTTTCCCTTGATTGGCAAGAAACGGCCAGTATTCGCACCCAGCTTACAGCGCTGAAAGAAAAAATTGCAGAACTTAACGGCAACAGCAGTGTTTCACTGTCGCAACTACAAGAGCCGAATGCTCGCCTGTTCAACAGTCTATTTGTATTTGAAAACTATCCGACGCCAGCGGGACAAGACGTACTCGAATGGTCATTCGATAAGATGATTGAAAAAGTAGACTATCCGCTCACCATCAGCATTGTTGAACAACAAGATATCTTGCTACTTAAGTTGAGCTTCTGCGAAACCATGCTGGCACCAAGCAAAGCACAGCGATTGCTCACCCAAATGACATTGGTGTTAGATGCCATTATTGCTGATGAAAACCAGCCGCATAGCCAAATTTCTTTGTTAAGTAATGATGAGCGAGCACCAATGGTTGAGATAGACGAGCATGCGGATTATTTGCACTCTACTATTCATGAATTGGTTGCTCAGCAAGCACAAAAAACGCCAACTCGAATAGCGCTAGTTGAAGGCGAAATGCAGCTGACCTATCAAGAATTAGAACAAAGCGCGAATAAGCTTGCCGCCTACATTAAAGATCATGTGGACGTTGGCGCTAGCCATCGCTTCGTTGGGCTTTTCTGTGAACGCTCTATTGCAATGGTAATCGCAAAACTGGCTATCCTAAAAGCGGGTTGTGCTTATGTACCGCTTAATCCTGATTATCCAGATCAGCGCATAGAGTATATGCTCAACGACACGCAACTTGGTTTGATTTTAACACAAAGCGAGCTGCGCCCGCGTATCGAAACACTCGTTGCAAGTTGTGATGCAGAGCCGAAAATTACCTGCTTAGATAGCTTGTCTTTGTCTGATGCAGCGCCCGTACTGTCAGGTGCACATGCACAAACCGAAGCCTATGTGATCTATACATCGGGTACGACCGGTGAGCCAAAGGGCGTGGTCGTTCCACACCGTGGCGTTGTTTCTTTGGTACAAGATACTGATTTAATTAACACGTCAGAAAACGACGTGTTTATTCACCTCTCTAATCCAAATTTTGACGCCGCAACGTTTGAAATTTGGACACCACTGATAAACGGCTGCAAATTGGTTGTAGCAAGTGCGCAACAAGGTGCGGATCCTGACAGTCTATCAAGGTTAATTAAACAGCACGGTGTTAGTGTACTTTGGCTAACGCGCACACTGTTTGATTCGCTGTATTTACAACAACCTGATATTTATGACAATGTCCGCTGCGTACTAACAGGCGGAGAGGCAATCACTCCAAGCATAGTCAAACGCATTCTCGCCAGAGATACGCGACCAGAGTTGGTGATAAACGCGTATGGCCCAACTGAAAGCACGACATTTACCACTTTCTATCCATGTGCCAATATTGATGGCCCGGTGCCCATCGGCCAAGCCATTAATCATCGCCAAGTATTATTGCTTGATAAACATCTTAATCCAGTGCCATACGGCGCGACAGGCGAGATATTTATAGCGGGTGCCGGACTTGCCTGTGGCTACCTTAATAAACCCGAAATGAGTGCTGCGCGCTTTATCGATAACCCGTTTGCAAGCACAAAGGCCAAACAACTCGGCCTAGATAAACTGTATAAAACGGGAGACTTAGGACGTTGGTCCGAGTCTGGTGTGCTAGAGTTTTTAGGCCGTAACGATCACCAAGTGAAGATCCGCGGGTTTAGGATTGAGCTTGCTGAAATAGAAGCACAGCTCAACGAATTGGCGCAAGTGAAAGTCGCCGCTGTGGTGGTATTCGAACAAGCGGGCAACAAGCAACTTGCCGCATACGTGGTGCCAGAACACGGCGAGTTAGACCTAAATGCAGTAAAACAGGAACTGGCTCAGGTTTTACCTAGCTACATGATCCCAAGCTACTTTGAAGTGATGTCGGCGTTACCGTTTAACAACAATGGTAAGCTGGATCACAAGCAATTGCCTACTCCAACCGTTGTGGATGAAGACAACTATCAAGCACCGAGCAGCGAATTAGAAAAACAATTGTGTGGTATTTGGCAGTCAGTCTTGGGGCTAGAACAAGTGGGCGTGAATGATGACTTTTTCAAAGTCGGTGGCGATTCTATTGTCAGTATTCAACTTGTGTCTGCGCTGCGTAAAGCTGGCTTTAACCTTCAGGTTAAAGACATCATTGACGCCCCAAGCGTGGCAGCGCAGGCCTATTTAATTCAACACGTTAGCACTGAAACCATTGAGCTTATCACGGAGCAAGGTAGGTTGAGTGGCGAATTTGCACTACTGCCAATCCAACAGTGGTTTTTCGATTTAGGGCTACCAAATCCACACCATTGGAACCAAGCATTTACCCTTAACTTGCCTGAACACATTGATTACAAAGGGTTGACTCAAGCTATTCAAGCGCTGAGCGAGCATCATGACATGCTACGTTGTCACTTTGTTCAGACCAGCAACGGGGTAAAACAAGCGTACCAAGCGGCAATAGAGCTTGAAGTCCCATTACTTGATGCAACGACTCTGAGTAAAGACGCGTTATTTAACGAATTGACCAAACTACAAAGCCAATTTGATTTATTCAATGACCCCCTGTGGCAGGCAGCGTTGGTGAAAACGGCCGAGGGAAGTCAGGTATTCTTTGCCTTCCATCATGCCATTATTGATGTGGTATCGTGGCGGGTGTTAAGCCAAGACTTACAAACCCTATTAAGTGGTGAAGCACTAACAGACAAGCTTACCAGCTATCGTCAGTGGGTGGATGCCATTGCCACCTACCCTTCGGCTCACCCTGAGCAAGCGTACTATTGGCAGCAGGTACAAAAAGGCTTTACTAGCCAACCCACTTACTCAGCACAATCACAATACAGCATCACGTTTGAGCAAGAAACGACCGCTAAATTACTACGCGATGCCAATCTTGGTTTGAATACTGACATTAACGACTTGCTTTTGGCGGCACTCAATATTGCCCTACACAGCACTTTTGACAGTACCGTTAATCATATTCAACTTGAAGGTCATGGTCGTGAAAATATAGATCCGCGCTTGGATGTGTCGCAAACTTTAGGCTGGTTTACCAGTATGTATCCTGTGCGCCTTGAACACCACGACGACGTTATTGCAACCATCGCAAACACCAAAGAAATGCTGCGCCACATTCCGGACAAAGGCGTGGGCTATGGCGCTTTTGTGCAAGCAGACAAAGTCAGCGCAATTCGCCCTCAGGTGAGCTTTAACTACCTAGGTCAATTGAATCAGCAACAACAGCAAAGCCGAGACTGGCAGCTGGATGATACTCAAGCAGGCTATGTGATGACTGAGGCAAACGCTCAGGCTGACAATGCACCGCTACTCAACATCAATGGCGCAGTTCGCGGTGACAAGCTTCACTTTGATGTGGTTTCGAGGTTGAACCAATCACAGTCGCTGGCATTTGTTGAGCACTTTGAAATGGCGCTTCATCAGGTCATTAATGCAAGCTGTGAACTAGCCGCGCAAACACCACAGCAAACCCCAAGCGATTTGGGATTAAGCGACTTGTCTTATGGTCATTATCAAGCGCTGAGCAAACACTATAATATCGAAGCACTTTACCCTGCTAATAGCTTGCAACAAGGTTTTATCTATCATGCTGTTAACTTCCCAACGGATGATGCCTACCGAGTGCAATTGGTCATGGATATTGAACAAGCGCTGGAGGTTAAACATTTTATTCATGCTTGGCGTTTAGCGTCGCTTCGCTTCCCTATTCTACGCACCGCTTTTGATTGGCAAGAGTACCTACTCCAAGTGGTGTGTCGCGACGCCAGTATTGATGACAACCATTTCACCATAGTAGATCTGTCATCCCTTGACGAGCACCAACAACAGCAAGCCATCAGCAAAGCTCAAGCCGAAGATCGACAAGTTCCGTTTGACCTAAGTCAACCGGGGCTTATTCGCTTCACCTTATTTAAGCGCAGTGAAAACCTCTACACACTTATCAAAACCGAGCACCATGCCATTAATGATGGCTGGAGTGGACCGTTAATGCTGCAAGCAGTCGCTGAGTATTATCGCCAGCTTTGTGCAGGGAAAACACCTGAGGTGCAAGCGCAGCAAACCTATTTAGAGGCGCAAGCTTATTACCTTAAAAATGCCAAGCAAACTCAGACATACTGGCAGCAACAACAAGCCGAATTTGATACCGCAAACGATATTAACTCATTACTCGGTGGTCAGTATGACTTGTCGCAAAGTCGAATCGTTGAGCAAGTGCAATCGCTGCAGTTTAGTCTTCAAGGCGAGGCGTTTAGGTCGCTACAACATACTTGTCAACAAGCTGGCGTAACCCTCAACGTTGCACTGCAATTTGCTTGGCATAAGTTACTGCAAACCTATTCTGGTGATAGCCAAACGATTGTTGGTAGCACAGTTTCCGGTCGTGAAATTCCAGTCAATGGGATTGAACAAGCGGTCGGTTTGTTCATCAACACCTTACCTTTAGTGGTGAATTGGCAAGCAGAAGCAAGCTGTAATGACATCCTCAAAGCCATTCAAAAAGGCGTCGCTGCACTCAATAGCCACAGCGATATGAGCTTGTCGAAGCTGCAGCGTGATGGTCAACGCTTGTTCCACACCCTCTTTGTATTTGAAAACTACCCGACTCCAGAAAATACTGGCAGCTGGAAGTTCAGAGAATCAATAGAGAAAGGCGACTATCCGCTTTCTGTGGTGGCCCAAAGCGAGCAAGACCGCTTAGACTTTGTGATGCACTACAACGGGGAATGGTTAAGCACAGCTCGGGCAGA
The DNA here is from genome assembly GCF_000238315.3 of Pseudoalteromonas piscicida. Classification (NCBI taxonomy): domain Bacteria; kingdom Pseudomonadati; phylum Pseudomonadota; class Gammaproteobacteria; order Alteromonadales; family Pseudoalteromonadaceae; genus Pseudoalteromonas; species Pseudoalteromonas piscicida. Next base: position 357,592 of record NZ_CP011924.1, on the reverse strand, counting down.
GTGGATCCTTGACCAAGTACAAGCTATTTTAATTCAGCTTGGGGAGCGACTAACACAAAGCCATCAAAGCATTAGCTTGGTCAATAACCAAATGCAGACCACGCTCAGTCAATGGCACGACAACGCAGAATCGTTTGCCATCGATAAAGATTTGGCCAGCTTGATAGAGCAACACGCCGCTAACACGCCAAAGCAGACCGCCTTGTTAACCAGCAGTGGTGAAGCGCTGTCTTATGCCGAAGTGAACGGTAAAGCCAATGCACTTGCACAGCAAATCATTGCTCAGCATCCCAAAGCCCAAGCTGGCCTATTGCCTGCCGATACCCCTATCGCCCTCTACTTTTCTCGCAGTAGTGAGATGCTCGTTGCTATTTTGGCCGTGCTCAAAGCCGGTGGTGCCTATGTGCCTGTTTCACCAGATTATCCCGAAGCTCGGGTTGAATTTATTTTAACCGACACCAACACCGACTTAGTGCTAACGCAGGAGAGCCACTTGCCATCACTTAACCCTGTACTTGGAAAAGCCACTGCGCTCAGTGTCAATACCCATGCACTGGCGGTGGAGCATCAGAACTTAGTGCGTACAACCGCGTTGGCTAACTTGGCTTATATCATTTACACCTCAGGGACAACCGGACAACCAAAAGGTGTGATGCTCACTCAGCACAATGTGCTTTATTATCTTCACGCCATAACCTGCCAGTTAGGTGACAAGTATCGTAACATCGACTTTTCTTCTAACTACTGTTTTGACCTGTCGGTGACCACCACCTTATGCCCGCTCCTTGCTGGACAAACGGTATGTGTCTATGAAGGCGATATTCTTGATGCCGCCGCTTTTAGAGCTCACCTAAGTGCCGCGAATGTTGGCTTTGTGAAAACCACACCCAGTCTTGCCATGGCGCTATTGCCTGGCAGCGATGCTCATGTTGATACCCTAATGCTTGGCGGTGAAGCGCTGACTGAGCAGGCCATTGATGCGTTAAGCGGCCATGTGAACGCTATCTTCGATGAGTATGGCCCAACGGAAGCAACGGTCGGTGCGATGCTAGCGCAGGCCTACCCACGCCTTCATCAAGGCATAGGTAAAGCCTACCCTAACGTTAATCTTCATGTGTTATCTGAATCGCTCCAGCCCATGCCCATTGGTGCACCGGGTGAGTTATATATTTCAGGCCTTGGGGTTGCCCGTGGTTACTTAAACCGCCCTGAACTCAATGCTGAACGCTTTATTGATAATCCATTTAGTCACGACCCCGCCCATAGCAAGCTGTACAAAACCGGTGACCTTGCCCGTTTCCTAGACAACGGCGACTTGGTGTATCTCGGTCGTAACGATGAGCAGGTGAAAATTCGTGGTTATCGCGTCGAATTAGGCGAGATTGCCGCTGCTATTGTCGACCAGCAAGGCATACAAAACGCGGTAGTGATTGATGTACCTGCACCGCAAGGCAAAGCGCTGGCCGCTTACCTTGTTGCAGAGCCTGACCTTGAAATTACCGAATTAAAGCTCGCCCTAAGTGCTGCTTTACCTGAATACATGGTGCCCAGCCACTTTACCCTAATCGAACAGATTCCACTCACTGGTAACGGTAAGCTTGACCGCAAAGCACTCCCCACACCGGAGCTTCAAGCTGACAACCTCTATGTGGCACCGCGTAATGACTTAGAGACCCAGCTTTGTGAGATTTGGCAACAGGTACTTGGCCTTGAGCAAGTGGGTATTGAAGATAATTTCTTCAGTATTGGGGGGGACTCTATCTCGGCTATCCGGTTGATGAATGCTTGTAATAAAGCACTGGATTTAAACATCCCAATTTCAGCCCTGTTTGAGCATACCCATATTGCCGCAATCGTCGACAACTTAGAGACGTTGAGTGTGGATATCGAAATTAAAGCAGACTCCGGATCACAACAAGAACAAACTAATAGCATGAGGATTTAACCATGTTGTCATTGCTCGCTGAACTGAAAGATCACAATCTCTCAATCTGGTTGCAAGACGGCGGACTAGAGCTGTCATTTGGCGCGCAAGCGCCAGATGCTGCACTTGTTGCAAAGTTAAAGTCAAACAAAACGCAGCTAATGGATTACCTTGAAGCAAAAGCAATTTTTTCAAAGGATGCGTTTAATACACTGCCAGAATTAAACCGCTATCCGCTTTCGTTTGCGCAAGAGCGTTTACTCTTTATCGAACGGTTAGAAAATGGCACCAACGCTTATCATATTCCGTTTTTGGTTAAACTCTCTGAGCACACCGAGCTTGCACACTTAGAACAAGCGTTGAATATCGTGTTAGATAGGCACGAAGTCCTTCGCAGTGTCTATCGTCAAGACGAGCAAGGCCACGACTATCAAGAAGTGTTGAGCGCTTGTATTGAGATTACGCCCAGCCCTGTGGCTGACTTAGCTGCGCTTAATACGGCTGTTAAACAAGCGATCAGTACACCATTTGACTTAGCCAATGAGCCTATGTTCAAGGTTTGCTTTTGGACAGTAGGCGCTGAACGTTACGTGCTATTTATGTGGCACCATATTGCTTTTGATGGCTGGTCCACCGAAATCTTTATGCGTGAGCTACACCAAGCCTATTTTATGCTAGCTTCAGGCAAAACGCCTGAGCTACCAGCGCTTGAGTTACAGTACCAAGATTACGCAAAATGGCAGCGCGAGTACCTCAGCGGCGATACCTTAACTAAGCTTTTAGACCACTGGACTGATGCACTTGCAGGTGCTGAGCAGCTTGAATTACATTCGCCACTACCAAGGCCAAATGAATATCAATATCACGGTGCCGATCACCGTATTCATTTGGGTCAGGAACGAAGCGAAGCCCTAAAGGCCATAGCCAAAACGCAACAAACCAGTCTTTATGTAGTACTGCTCAGCAGCTGGGCATTGACATTACAAGCAACCAGCGGTCAGTCAGATTTAGTCATAGGTACGCCATCTGACAACCGTCACCTAAGCCAGACACAAAATCTTATTGGCTTTTTGGTCAATAGCTTAGCCCTGCCAGTTCATATTGATAACGCACTCGACTTTAATACCTTAATCCAACAAGTGCACCAAACCTTAAAAGCGGCAAAGGCGCACCAAGATCTGCCATTTGATAAATTGGTCGACGCCCTAAAATTACAACGAGATCCGTCTCGCCATCCGCTATTTCAAATGATGTTTGCGCTTGAGCAATTTAAAAATAATAGTGATGACAGCAGCCAACAGCTGTTTACGCCAGTGGATGAGTCACAAGTAAAAGCGCTTCATAAAGTGGCTAAGTTCGACATTAGTTTGCTGCTACAAAATGGTGACGAAGAAGTATTTGGTGATATTAACTACGCCACCGCACTATTTCCAAGTGACTGGATCGCAACTCTTGCTGAGCGCTTTATCAATATTATCGATCAAGTGATCGCCAGAACCGCACAACCACTAGCAAAAGTAGCCCTACAAAATAGAACTGAGACTGACACAATACGTGCTTGGCACAACAACGCCGAGTCATTTGCCACCGACAAAGATTTGGCAAGCTTAGTAGAGCAGCACGCCGCTAACACCCCAGAGCTTACAGCCTTGTTAACCAGCAGCGGTGAAGCGCTGTCTTATGCCGAAATGAACGGTAAGGCCAATGCCCTTGCGAAGCAAATTATTGCTCAGCACCCCAAAGCCCAAGCAGGCCTATTGCCTGCCGATACCCCTATCGCCCTCTACTTTTCTCGCGGTAGCGAGATGCTTATTGCTATTTTGGCCGTGCTCAAAGCCGGTGGTGCCTATGTGCCTGTTTCACCAGATTATCCCGAAGCTCGGGTTGAATTTATTTTAACCGACACCAACACCGACTTAGTGCTAACGCAGGAGAGCCACTTGCCGTCACTTAAGCCTGTGCTTGGAAAAGCCACAGCGCTCGGCGTGAAGGCGCTCGGCGTGAATGCGTTCGGCGTGAAGGCGCTCAGTGTGAGTACCCGTGCGCTGGCGGTGGAGCACGAGAACTTAGTGCGCCCAACAGCGTTGGCTAATTTGGCCTATATCATCTACACCTCAGGAACAACCGGGCAACCAAAAGGCGTGATGCTCACTCAGCACAATGTGCTTTACTACCTTCACGCTATAACCCGCCAGTTAGGTGACAAGTATCGTAACATCGACTTTTCTTCTAACTACTGTTTTGACCTGTCGGTGACCACCACCTTATGCCCGCTCCTTGCTGGACAAACGGTATGTGTCTATGAAGGCGATATTCTTGATGCTGCCGCTTTTAGAGCTCACCTAAGTGCCGCGAATGTTGGATTTGTGAAAACCACACCGAGTCTTGCCATGGCACTCTTACCTGGTAGCGATGCACAAGTTGATGCCCTAATGCTCGGTGGTGAAGCGCTGACTGAGCAGGCTATTGATGCGTTAAGCGGCCATGTTAATGCTATTTTCGATGAATATGGCCCCACGGAAGCCACCGTCGGCGCGATGCTAGCACAGGCTTACCCTCGCCTTCATCAAGGCATAGGTAAAGCCTATCCTAACGTCAATCTTCATGTATTATCTGAGTCGCTTCAGACTATGCCCATTGGCGCACCAGGTGAGTTGTACATTTCAGGCCTTGGGGTTGCCCGTGGTTACTTAAACCGCCCTGAGCTCAATGCCGAGCGTTTTATTGATAACCCGTTTAGTCACGACCCCGCCCATAGCAAGCTGTACAAAACCGGTGACCTTGCCCGTTTCCTAGACAACGGCGACTTGGTGTATCTCGGTCGTAACGATGAGCAGGTGAAAATTCGTGGTTATCGCGTCGAATTAGGCGAGATTGCCGCTGCTATTGTCGACCAGCAAGGCGTACAAAACGCGGTAGTGATTGATGTACCTGCACCGCAAGGCAAAGCGCTGGCCGCTTACCTTGTTGCAGAGCCTGACCTTGAAATTACCGAATTAAAGCTCGCCCTAAGTGCTGCTTTACCTGAATACATGGTGCCCAGCCACTTTACCCTAATCGAGCATATTCCACTCACAGGTAACGGTAAGCTTGACCGCAAAGCACTCCCCACACCGGAGCTTCAAGCTGACAACCTCTATGTGGCACCGCGTAATGACTTAGAGACCCAACTTTGTGAGATTTGGCAACAGGTACTTGGCCTTGAGCAAGTGGGTATTGAAGATAATTTCTTCCAAATTGGCGGCGATTCAATTGTCAGTATTCAGCTGGTTTCACGCTTAAGAGAAGCTGGGTTAACGGTACAAGTTAAAGAGATATTTGCCGCTCCAACTCCCGCGCGGCTGGCAAAGCTTATCAGTGCGAATGGCGACAAGAAGGTTACGATAAAAACCGAACAAGGCCAGCTTGAAGGCGAGTTTGATCTACTGCCTATCCAGCAGTGGTTCTTCGCAAATCAGTTTGCTAACCCCGCACACTTTGCCCAAACTTTCGCTACTGTGATGCCAAGTACAATCAGTGATGAGCGATTAGTTGCGCTATTGTCCGAGCTTGCTGAGCAACACGATGTGCTACGCCTTGTGTTCAATCAAAAGACGGCGCATATTACCCAGCAGTACCAACAAAATAGCACCATGGCACCTTTAGTTAGACTTGATGCAGACACACTCAGTGACGACGAGCTTGCCAAGCAATTAACCCGCTTGCAGTCACAGTTTGCGTTAAATTCAGGCCCTTTATGGCAGCCAATTCGTGTCAAACGCCAAAGCCAAGATGTATTGGTACTGGCCTTCCACCACCTGATCATTGACTTTGTCTCTTGGCGGATCCTAATTGAGGACTTAAATAGCCTTTATCAAGGCAAAAAATTAGCGCAAAAAACCTCAAGCTATCGTCAATGGGTTGAGACCTTAGCCCAATATGCACATGTTCAAGCCGAACAAATTAACTATTGGCAAGAAGTACTTGATACTTGTCAAACACACTTAACAGCGAAGAACACACCGACAAACCAAGTGATTAAACTTGACTCTGCATTTACACAAACGCTGCTGTTTGACGCTAATCAAGGCTACCACACAGAGCCTCGAGACCTTGTCGTCGCCGCACTGTCCCTAACTCTTGCTCATATCACTGGTAGTAATGATCAGGTTATTGCGCTTGAAGGGCACGGTCGTGAACACATCGCCGAAGATATAGATCATTCACGCACCGTAGGCTGGTTTACGTCATTATATCCACTAGCACTCCATGCGGGTTCTAGTCTCGAAAGCGCTATTGTAAATGCAAAAGAGCAGCTGCGTAAATTGCCAGACAATGGCGTTGGTTTTGGTCAATTCTATTTTTCCAAACAAGTGGCGGGGACTTTACCAACCGTTGCATTCAACTATTTAGGCCAAATCGGTGGCACAAAAACGCAGCAACCCAGTGGTGACTTCTACTTAACTGAAGCCATTACAGGTCAACCAGTCGCAAGCGAAAATAACGGTCATTACGTTCTTGATATCAACGCGGCAATTATTCATGGTCAGCTTGTCTTAAATTGCACCACGGCGTTGTCTGAAACCGAATTTGCCCTATTCCAAAGTCAGTTCACTGCCAGTCTACAAGCCGTGCTCGACACAGCATTGTATACCAAAGCGCTTGGCGCCAAACAAACGCCGAGCGACTATAACCTGACAGGCGTCAGCTTCGCCCACTTAGATGCACTGCGCACACGTTACGACCTAGCCGCGGTTTATCCCGCAACAAACTTGCAGCAAGGTTTTATCTTCCACCAGCTTAATAGTCCAGAAGATACCGCCTATCGCGTGCAGTCACAGATGCAGTATTTCGATAAAATTGACACTGCGCTTTACTGTCGTGCGTGGCAACTAACCTCGCTGCAATATCCAGCGCTGCGCTGTGCTTTTGATGTTGAAGAAACCATGCTGCAACTTATCGTGGATCACACCTGTGTTGATGAAGATAACTTTAGCGTGATTGATATCAGTCAATACTCAAAAGCAGAACAACAAGCACACATAGAAAAGCTTGCAAACCAAGTGCTAAATCAGCCATTTAATTTTGCAAGACCGGGGTTATTTACACTGCATTTGGTAAAACGCGATGAAGCGCATTATCACCTAATAAAAACAGAGCATCACAGCATTTGTGATGGCTGGAGTGGCCCGTTAGTTATGCAGACCGTTCACCAAAACTATACGCAATTACTACAAGGTCGAGAACCTGCTTTACAGGTGGACAACGCCTATTTAGATGCCCATGCTTACTTAAGAGATAATCAGGCCGCCACCAAAGCATTTTGGCAATATCATGTCGCTGATTTATCACAAGCAAACGATCTTAACACCCTGTTTAGTCACTCAACAGATTTAGAAACGCTCCGTCATAATCATGACCCGCAGGCGCTGCTTTTTGCTCTACCAAGCGAGACATTAAGTAAGTTGCAGCAAGCGTGTCAGCAACATTCTGTCACGCTCAATGCTGCGGTACAATTTGCCTGGCATAAGCTTATCCAGATCTATACTCGCGACGAATTTACTTTAGTAGGTACAACTATCGCAGGTCGTGACTTACCAATTGACGGCATAGAGCAAAGTGTTGGAGCTTACATCAATACGCTACCGCTTTATCTTGATTGGCCTACAGATGCCACCATCGCGCAACAACTCGAGAAGATCCAAACTGCCATTTTGGACTTAAATAGCCATGCGAATGTGTCACTTGCGTCACTGCAACAAGGCGGTAATCGGCTATTCCAAAGCCTAGTCGTTTTCGAAAACTACCCAAGCCTTGAAAATGAACAAGCAGAGGCACAACAAGCTCGCTGGCAGTTTGACGCAGCACCAGAGCAAGTTGAATACCCACTTGCATTGATAGCAAAGGAGCAAGGAGAGCTGCAACTTGAGCTGATGTACGACGCCAGTTTGCTTTCGCCAGCACGTGCCGTACAACTGCAATCTCAACTGCTACTTATCCTCAAGCAAGTCGCTGACAATACTCACTTACCGCATCAACACATTGAAATTGCCAATACAGTGGAAAAGACCCGTATTCTCAACGAGTGGAATGAAACCGAGCGCCAGTCATGTGGCTTCGAGAACTTCAACGACTTATTTAGTGAAAAAGTCGCCGTATTCCCGGATGCAACCGCTGTGGTCTGGCAAGATGAAGTACTAAGCTATCAAGCACTCAACCGCCAGGCTTGCCTGCTTGCCCAACAATTATTGGTGATTAAGGCTGAGATTTACGGCAACGAGTATCAAGGTGATTTCCCAGTCTTATTGCTGCATGAAAAACAGTTGGATTCTATCGTTGCGATCCTCGCTATTCTTAAAGCAGGCGGTGGTTATGTTCCTGTATCACCGGAATTTCCTGACTCAAGGATTGAATATATTGCCAAGGACTGTGGTGCGAAAATCGTGGTCACCCAATCGGGATTAATGGATAGAGTTGAGAGTACAACACTTGCCTCACTGACATGTGTACTCAGCGATGCACCAATGGAGGAAACAAACTTAGACCAAGCGGTATCGGTGAGCCCGTCTGATTTGGCTTATATTATCTATACCTCTGGCACCACAGGCAACCCCAAAGGCGTAGAAATCAACCATGAGGCACTATTAAACTATGCCACGGACGACCATTTTATCGACCCCACACAACTGAACAAGGTACTTAGCTTATCGAGTATTAGCTTCGACGCGTTTATTTTTGACTGCTTTGTCACACTCAGTAACGGCGCAGCGCTACACCTGATAGATAAACAGACTCAACTTGATCCAGAACGACTGATTGAGTACTGCCAAGCACAGCAGATTGATACGTGCTTTGTAACCACTGCGCTATTTAATCGTTTAGCTAGCGAAGACTTCTTCTTACACGCCGGACTTAAACAGATTAATTTTGGTGGAGAGGCGGTCGACTTAGCTATGGTTGAGCGAGTAAAGCATCAAGCGCCAGAGCTGATGCTTTACCACGCCTATGGCCCAACAGAGACCACCGTTTATGCGACTTGCTGCTTACTCAACTCTGTAAATCACGGAGCCCCTATTGGCCGCGCTATTGCCAATAAATCTGCTTACGTGTTGTCACCTGCTGGCAAAATACTTCCACCGGGCGTGGCAGGAGAGCTTTATATTGGCGGCGCGGGTATGGCAAGACGCTATTTACACCGTTCAGATTTAACCGAACAAGCATTCTTAGTTAATCCGTTCGCATCGGATAGATACCTCGCAAGCGGTTGGAACAAAATGTATAAAACGGGAGATTTGGTTAAATGGCGTGAAGATGGCTTATTAGAGTATGTTGGTCGTAATGATTTTCAGGTGAAAATTCGTGGTTACCGCATCGAACTTGGCGAGATTGAAACTGCGATTAAGCAACAAGCGCAAATTCATACTGCGTTTGTAAACGTGAATGAACAAGATGGGGTTAAACGTATCGTGGCCTATTTGGTCATGGCAAATACTGAGTCACTAGATGAGGCGAAGCTCAAGCAAACACTCTCTCACATGCTACCGAGTTATATGCTGCCAAGTGCATACGTCACATTAGACGCCCTACCGGTTACGGTTAATGGCAAGATTGATGCCCGAGCACTACCGCAGCCCGATTTTAGCCAAACTGAAACTCACCATGCTCCAAACACAGAACAGCAAAAGCATATCGCTAAAATCTGGTGTGCTGTATTGGGAATTAAGCAGATTGGCTTGGAAGATAACTTCTTCCATATTGGTGGTGATTCAATTATGAGCATTCAGCTTATGTCGGCTCTCAAACGTGCTGGCTATTCGCTATCGACCAAAGACATATTTACTTATCCAACCCTAGAAGCGCTTTGTGCATTTTTGGCAAATAATGAACAGGTAGAAATCGAGGCTGAACAAGGTGAGCTCAGCGGAGAAATCAAGTTATTACCTATCCAGCAATGGTTCCTCAACTCCCATTACCGTCATAAAGCGCATTTTAATCAGTCGGTCATGCTCGCACTTCCGCACAATACCGCGCTGGATACTTTGGAGCGTGCACTTGCGCAGCTGCATCAACAACATGACATGTTGCGCGCTCAGTTTAGCAAAACCGAGACTTGGCAATCCCAATATCAAAGCGTTGCTGCTTGTCCAACACCAAAGCTTATCCATTTGGACACTTCGGGGCTTGATGAGCAGCAAACCGCTCTGGCGTTGAGTAAAATACACGCCCGTTTTGAACTCGGTTCAGGTGCTTTGTGGCAACCGGTTTTACTCAGCGATGATACACCGCTAACTAGGCTTGTACTTATCGTTCATCACCTTGTTATTGATGGTGTTTCGTGGCGTATTTTGGTCGAAGACTTAAGTCGCTTGCTGCAAGGCGACACCTTAAGCGACAAAACCAGCAGTTATCGCCAATGGTCAGACGTTGTGGCCCTGCATCCTTTTGAACAACAAATACCGTATTGGCAAAATGTGCTAAGCACACAACAAAACGTACCTTACGGTAAATCACAACAGCGTCTTACGCATCAATTTGATACTCAGCTTACTGAGCAATTGCTACGCCTTGCTCCTGCTGGGTTTAACACAGAAATCAATGATCTCTTAATGAGTGCGTTTACTCGGGCTTGGTGCAATACCTTTGCTACAAACTATTGCCATCTCACGTTAGAAGGCCACGGCCGAGAACATCTGAGTGACCATATTGATACCTCAAGAACACTAGGCTGGTTTACTAGTATGTTTCCGGTTGCCCTGAAAAATGACACGGATTTATCGACGCTGATTATTCAAAGCAAAGAAACGCTTCGTGCCATTCCAGATAAAGGGCTAGGCTTCAGCGAATTGGTCAGACGTGGGGAACTTTCCTTCAATCAGTTACCTAAAGTTAGCTTTAATTACTTGGGACAACTTGATAGCAACAATGATGCACAAGATCAGGGCATACGAATGCTAAATGCACACTCAGGCGATGCCAGCAGCAAGGATAATCAGGATGAAATGGCACTCATCGTAAATGCCGAAGTGCGTCAAATGAAACTGCAAGTGAGCATTGCAAGTCAGTTAGATGAGACGCAAACCACCGCATTCATAGAGCAGTTCGATGCTGCCCTTCGAGCCGTCGTTTCACATTCGATTACAGCCGCAAATCCCCAAGGCATAAAAACCCTAAGTGATATTGAGATCGGCGTATTGGTGAATGAAGCCGATGCTCCTATTGAATGGTTTTTCTTCCCTCCGGGTGGCGGTGGTGCTGAGAGTTACTTGCAATCCATTGCTCCCAAGATTTCCGCGCCTTGTTATTGCTTCAATAACATCTATGCCGCACAGGAAAAACCAAAGGGCTCGCTCGCCTATGACTATTATCAGTTCCAAACATTGGCGTTGCAGTATGCTATTCATCTTAAAAAGCTAAAGCCTAGTGGTCCTTATCGGATTTTTGGTTGGAGTTTTGGCGCAACGCTGGCACTTGAGGTTGCCAAACTGCTGCAAAATGAGGGGGACACAGTCGAGCACTTGGTGTTCGTCGACCCTTGTTTTGACTATGCCACGATGCATGATGAAGTTTTTGCTCTACACCCAGAGTTCAGTCATCTTGAGCCCGATAGAATTAATTATCACTACCAAAATGATCCGGCATTTTCTAGCACCGCAAAGGTGACGCTATTTAGTGCTGGTTGTGCGGTTGAAGTGGCTCAGTCGGATAGCCTAGAGTTGCAACTTTCCAGTCATATAATCAACCGATACCTTGATAAGAATCAAAATCTTATCGAAGAAGCAATGCAACCCAGCCAGATTCAAGTGTTCACCATGAAAGGGTCGCATAACAGTTGGGTAAAAACACCGGACGACTTAATAAAAATGTCAGAAATTATGAACACTCTTTAACATTTTATTCGTTAATATAATGTTAAATTAGATTTCTAGAGTGAGGCATTAAAGGGAGCTCCCCTCTTCACTCTAGGATTAATTAATTGCCACATTTTCTCACAATATATGATTAAGGAATTACAAAATGGCTAAGGAAAATGTAGATGTACTTATTATCGGCGCTGGACCTGCTGGGACAATGACCGCTGCAAAGCTAATTCAAGCAGGATTAACCGTGAAGATCGTTGAACGTAGCCACTTTCCGCGCTATGTCATCGGTGAAAGTCTTCTACCACAAAGTATGCAGCATTTGGAAGATGCTGGATTTATGGATGCGTTAGTCGCACGCAATTACCAAAAGAAAATCGGTGCTAATTTTAAACAAGATGACTTCCAAGAGTTTTTCGATTTCTCTAAAAATTACACCGATGGCTGGACATGGACATGGCAAGTTCCAAGAGATGACTTTGACAATGTACTGGCTGAAGAAGTGCAAAAAATGGGTGCCCCTATCGAATTTGGCACTTCCGTAGTCGATGCCAACATGGATCTAGAAGAGCCTATCATTAAGGTCGTCAATGAGGCCGGTGATGTGCAGGAAATTCAAGCCAAATTCGTTGTTGATTCAAGCGGCTATGGCCGAGTACTCGCAAACCTGCTTGATTTAAATGAACCTTCATCAGCGCCAACTCGCGCAACTTTGTTTGCGCAATTTAAACCTGCTGATGGCATAGAGACTGGGGCTGAAAACAATAAAGTAACGATTCTGGTTCACGAAGAAGATGTATGGGTTTGGCTAATACCTTTCTCTGACGGTCATGTTTCAGTCGGTTTTGTTGGTAACCCTGAGTATTTAGAAAGTGCAGAGGGCGATGCTAAAACGCGCTTTTTAACCTACCTTGCTCGCGATCAACATGCATCAGCAATGTTGGACGGATTGGCGCTGTGTATGGAGCCAAAGGAGATCAAAGGCTACTCAAAAGGTATTAAACAACTGTTCGGCAAAAACTTTGTGTTAACCGGTAACGCCAGTGAATTCATTGACCCCGTATTTTCAGCTGGCGTTATGTTTGCGATTGAATCAGGCGCGCGCGCCGCTGATCTCATAGTCGCTCAGTTAAATGGCGAGGAAGCAGATTGGCAGCAAGATTATGAGGCGCATATGCTTAAAGGTATTGCTGTCATGCGCACCTACATTGAAGGCTGGTACGACGGACGTTTGCGCCGCCTATTTTTCTCAGACAACAAGCCTGAAAAAATTAAGAGCCAAATCACTTCTGTGCTTGCGGGCTATGTATGGGATGAGACTAACCCATTTGTAAACCGCAGCGAGAAAACCCTGAACCTGCTATCTGAACTCCATAACAACCCTGAAATGGCGTGATTTTAGCTTTTTAGACCGGCGTGGGAATAGTTTCTCACGCCACATAATATACTAACAAAGATGCGTTTCAGTAGTAGTGAAAGTAGTTGTGTGATGCCTATAGTTTCCCGAGCTGACGATTAAACAAAGTGGGGAATTTTGTTGTAGGCCGACCATAGATGTGGCACTTGGCGCTTTAAAGGACTTAGACAATGAAAACTAACTTTGTATACACTGCTGCACTTTCAGCGTTATTAACAGGCGCTGCACTTGCAACTCCCGCGCAGGCCGCTGAATATAAAACAATTCTAATTCATGGCTTTCAAGCGGACCAACTTAACCGCCCTAACAGTACCAACGTCGAGCTTGAGGGTGAAGAATACTGGTCATCTTTTTGGATAAACCACGCTGATGAACGTATTGATTGGCCTTCTTATGAACGCCTACAAGGCAAAATCGCAACAGATTATATTTGGCCAAAGCTAAAAGCATTTGCAGAAAATGGCACTTGTAATCCAGGCTGTGTCTTTGTTACCCACTCAACGGGTGATTTGGTTGCGCGCTATATCTTAGATAACCAAGCAACTTGGCTTGAAAATGCGGGCCTTCAACCACTTAATATCGTTGCTACTTTTGACCTTGCAGGTGCGGGTGGCGGAAGCGAACTCGCAGACACTGCTATCAACGCTGCGACTTCTGGTGGCGTAGTAGGTGAACTAACTCGCCAAGCGGTTGAGGCATGGCTTGGCAGCATGCCTGAAGAATTTGGTATCATGTGGGATTTAAAAGTGAATAACGCGCGACAAGTTGCTCAGTACCCTAGTGACAACGCACCTCGCCTACGTTTCGTCGCTGATGCCAGCGACTACTACGGCCTCACTTCAGGTTTCTTACCAGGTAATGATGATGGTGTTGTATCAACACACTCTTCTTGTGGTGCATCGACAAAAGGCGACTTTGGTAGTTGTAGTACAAACGTTGCTATCAACGGTCAGTTAGCCTCTCAAGATGATGCAGTGACTAGCTTTATGCCATACCACTACCCACTACTAATGAGCGCGGAATATAGCCACGGTAACCTGCCAGATGCTGGATACCAAGGCAAAGTAACAGCGGCCCGTACTCAGTTTAACGCGGGTTATAAAACGATTAGCTACAACACCTATGAAGAAACAACGGGTAGCTGGTTTTGGAAAAAGACTTACCGTTATGTTAGCGAGTCTAACTCACAAAGTTTTTCACAGTTAATACTAAACTCACTGTAACTTAACGGTTATTCTGCTAATTTCTATACCCAAGGAACTGCTCCATGCAGTTCCTTATATTAACCGAGTATTGCTATGAAAAAGTTTTTGTTGATTAGTGTCATTCTTATTGTGATCTGTATCACTGCAGGCTATTTTGCCTTGCAGCGCGAAGCTCTGCCCTCGCCTGAGTTAGCAGCCCCCCCACAAGTCACCACACCTATTTTGACACCAACAACAACGCCACCCGCCACCCCTAAAACTGCGATAACACAAAAACAATCATTGGTTGAATCACTACCACTGGCACAAGCTGCGCAATCAGCTGCGGCACATTATGAGTATAGTATTTCGCTACCTCCTTACTCACAGCCCCTTGGCAAAGGTGATTTTGATAGGCTCCATCCAAATCATTTCTATGCCGTCGAAATGCCAATTGAAGAAAACAACGAACAGGTGTCTTTATCGCTGAATCAATATCGCTTTGTGCACCCCGCTACTATCGAGATAAGTTTATCTGGTAGTCAATTTTCTAATGCAACTGCAACGATACTTGATCCTACATCACAGCAAACCTTATCCACCACCCGCCTCAAAGAGTCTGATGGTATTTGGCTTGGTGCGGTCGATGGCGAGACAACATGGCCTCAAGAGCTGAATGTCGTTGTGCGTGCCAAGCCAAGCTCGGCTAAGGCCGTGGCATTAACGGCAAGTATTCGCTATTACCAACCCAGCGCCACACTGCTCGCCATTGCTAAACCTTACCCCGAGCAAGCAGACTTGATAATTCCATTGCAACTTGAAGTAAAGCAAAGTGGTACTTATCGTATCCGTGCAAATCTATTTACTCGCGATGGCACACCAATCAGTCATTTGGTTGAAAAACAAAAGTTAAGTGAAGGGAAACAGGTATTCAACTTAAAAGCACATCAGTCGGTGCTTGCTCCTTTTTCAGCTAAATCCGGCCCATCCCAGTTCACGTTAAAAACATTTGTGATTGAGAGAATGTCGCCAATGCCCGGAGAGCTTGCGCAGTTTGGTGATAGCAAAATAACCGAATACCACATCACTGATTTCTACTTTGACGCACTGGAGAAGCGCCCATATAAGCCCTCGGCTGCCGAGCGTCAACGTCTAGGTTACTTGCAAAAAATGGCAGGTAAGTAAAGTAACTAACCTTTGATTCGGATAATTAGCATAAAAACAAACGGTGACCTTTTTTAGGTCACCGAGTTAGCTAAGCTATATCGCTTCAGCCGTCGTCTTAGGCTTCAGCTCAGCAATGCGATAAAACCCAAGTGCGGTGATAGATACTAAGGTCATGATGATAAACAGCATCATACCGGAGTAAAAATCTAATATAAGTCCGCCTAAAATAGGCGCTAATGCATACCCTAATGAACACAAGCCAGCAGCACCAAAATAGCTAGCTTTCAGGTTATCTGGTGCCAACCTGTCAATATAGACATTGATGTTAGTAAACATAATTGCTTCGCTCAGACTCAACACCATCATGGCTGCAATCCATCCCCAGATATTTTGCACATCATTCAAGACCATCATGACTTGTGAAATGATCAATATCACGCCACCCGCATAGAGCCTATTTTCAATACGCCAATTACGCATCAGATGTAGTAATGGAAACTGACAAACGATGATCACGCTAGAATTTGCGATGATTAAGCTAGAAATTAGCCAAGCCAGATCGGGGACCTCTGCACGCGTCAAATACTGCACTAGGCTAGAGTCACATTGCGCATAAACCAAATACACTAAAGTTGTAGCGATGAGCACAATTAAAAAGACTTTATCTTTTCGTAAGATCCCTAGCCACTTTGCAAACTTCGGCACTGACTGAGCGGCAGACTGCAAAGCGACAGTCTGCGCTTCACTCAGTTTAGGTCTAAAGTAAAGCAGCGCGAGCAACAAACCAATATACGAAATGCCAGTATAGATAAAACTAAACTGCTCACCATTAAGCCCTGCCCATAGCCCGTACAATGGTCCTAAAGCCGCTCCCACATTCACGAGAAAATAGAGTAAATGCAGTGCAAGCTCTCTGTCTTTTGCGTCGGCAAGTTCTTCAGTAAGTAACGCTTTACTAGGCGCATCCCAAAGCGTCCTAGGTAGACAAGCTAAAAACACTGAAGTTGCAAACAACCACAACGACTCAGCCACAGCCAACAGTGAAAAAGAAATCACACCAACAAACACTGCCGTGTAGAGCATTTTGGTGCGACCAAAGCGATCAGCGAGATTCCCCGTATAAAACCCCAAAAATACGGCAAAAGTCGCTGACACCGTCAGCAATAAACCGACCTCTGTTGCACTCAGTCCATAATTTTCGTAAAGAATAACAGCCAAAAAAGGCCATACCATGTAGTAACTAGCGCGAACGAAAAAGTTACCAACAAGCATTACCCAAACTAAAGGTGTAAAGTGCTTTAACCGCTCAATTGCAGAGCTATTCTCCATTGATGTTCCTTGATTATTATTGATTTACGCAGAACCCTAATTCCTAAACCTTAGTTTAGGTCAAGCGCTTAACTACATTCTATTATCTTGGATACTGGAATTTTATGAAGAAAAAATTTCATCCTTGAAATCACAAAGGGAGATAAAACTAACTCAATGAAGTTAAGCGTTAAAACTGCTTAACGTAGAACACATTTAAAAAATCAAGACCGGGGTTATGGTCGCTCAAACCTGCATTAGAATAATGCAGATATCGGATCCCAACTTTAGTACTGGGATTCAAATTGACACTAAGTCCAATGCGGTCTTCAAACTGATAGTGAACACCAATGTCTTTGCCCGCAAATCGAGTATCACTGACGTAGGTCATGCCAATCCCAAACTCAAAATTTACCGGCTTTCCAGCAAACTCGGTCAGTGGAACACTAAGCACTGGTGACAGTGCAATAGCAAACGTCGTGTCTGAGCGTTTTGGTTTGCCGTATTCCCAATAGTTGGTACTCAACTCAAAATAAACATAGGCACCTTCGCCAAAACCATAATCCGCTAAACTATAATGCAAGGGACGATACCCAAGCCGCAGTCCTTTTACATCCCCCTCTCCCATCACATAATCAACTGCAACTTCACTAGCATGTGAGTAAGTAGACACAAACAACATAAGCAAGAACAAAACTAAGCGCATAACGACTCCTCTACAACAAGGGCAATTTTACGCCGTTATTTAATTCTTAAAAGACACCAAAAAACCATATAATAATTGCCAATAAAGCACCAACATGGAATTTTAATGGGTACATTAATTTAACCAAAACCAATAACAAATTATGAGTTATACTGTTAAAAACGATCTTGAGAATGTGGTATGCAGTATATAATTGGGAGCGTTATAGGGATATTTAGTGTATTTAGTGCCTTAGCCGCAGCACCGACAAAAGTAGATATCTATACCGAGCATTTTCCTCCGTACCAGATAGAGCAAAAGAACGGCACCATTACTGGGCTTGCCACTGATATCGTACGCCTCATTATGTGGGAAGCAGAGCTAAGCTATCAAATTTATATGTTGCCTTGGACTCGCGCAAAAGCCTTCTCCAAAAAATCCCCTTATTCATTGCTCTACTCGATCGCCAGAACGGAGCAACGTGAAGAAAACCATGTCTGAATTGCGCCACTTTGTGAGCTAAAGGTCGCATTTTATAAGCGTGCTGATATCGCCGATCAGCAAGAGTGGGAAATATGGAAAATCAAACAACATGTTGTCGCTGTTGCGGCTGATCAACTTTCCGAAAACTATTTAAAAGCACAAGGCTTTGTCGCCGATAAGAACATGCTATCAGTGACTAGTTTGAGTCGTGCAGGTGAGTTGCTTGAAAGAGGCAGAATTGACTTTATTTTTGGTGCCGAAAATTTTGTAGATAGAATGGCCGCTAGAATGGGTTTAGTGGAGCAATGGGACAAAGTGCTAGAAGTCCCAGAGTTAAGTAAAACCCTTTATTTAACTGCCAACCCCAGCGCCCCTCCAGAATATATAAATCGGCTACGTGCCGCCGCTGAACGAGTGCAGATGCAACGAAAAAAGGTTGACGTCGGCTGCCCCATCGACGAGTAATTCATCGTTTGCTACTGAACTTTGTAAGTCGCTGTGATAGCATTTTTAAATTGTATACTTTATTCAAAAATAAAAATGAAAGTACTCACAGGAATGGTATTACTCGTGCTCTTTGTAGCATGCGAAACGTACGCGAGCCCAAAAATCATCAACGCGGTTTCACGCTTTGGTCACCCTCAGGTAATGAAGCCCGCAGACAAGTTTGGCCATAGTCCCTATTCACCACTTTTTGATAACGGCGCATGGCATGGTCACTTACTTCCTGATAGCGCTGCGGAATATGGTGGTTTCACGGGTAACGCGATTATCACCGAAGAGTATTTAACGTATTTATTTGAACGTATTGAGCGTCTACAAATTTTTCATGGTGAGACCAAATTGCAATTTGATGCAGCGCAGTACAGCCTGCCCGGAGAGCTGGTGCAAACGCTTAAACATGAGCTCGCGACGGTGACGATCCGCTTACGCTTTGTAAGTGAGCGTGTTTCTCTTATTCAAACCACTATTCATACAAAGCAACGACTGACTTTAAAATTAGATGGCAAATTACTCCACCAGCTTAATGAACAACAAACACTGGACCAACAATACCCTAAGCTCGCACCAACCATGATTGCCAGCAAAAGTGGGATCAGTACCACTTTTGGTCGTGTTCGCGATCCGTGGGCGCTTTTGACCTCTGGTAGCAACGAGTACTCAATCACCCGCACAATCCCTTTCAAAAATGAGGTGAAAAAAAACCGTTATTATAGCGAGGCGCAAACCTCAGGTGATCTACAGTTTTATACCGCGATCAGTTATGTCCACAATCAACAAGAACGCATACGAACAGCAAAAATCGTTGCCAAAATTCTCTCATCCCCAGTTACGTATTGGCAACGCTCTAAAGCTCGCTGGGCAGGCTATTTAGCACGCTACCAAACCTTACCACGAGATAAACAAACATTGGCGATAAAAGCTGTTGAAACCCTCATTGGTAACTGGCGAGCACCTGCAGGGGCAATCGCGTTTGATACCGTATCGCCTTCGGTCACTGCTCGCTGGTTTTCCGGCAATTTAACTTGGCCTTGGGATAGTTGGAAACAAGCATCAGCACTGAGACTATTTGCACCAAATTTAGCCAAGGCTAACATTGATGCCGTGTTTTCCTATCAAATAGCCGCTAACGATCCTGTGAGACCCCAAGATAAAGGCTTATTACCCGATTTAATTGGTTATAACCTGCCACCAGAACGCGGTGGCGATGGCGGTAATTGGAGCGAACGGAATTCAAAACCCTCGCTGGCCGCTTGGGCGGTGTTGAATACCTACCATGCCAGCAAAGACAAAGCTTGGCTTGCACAAATTTAC
Source organism: Pseudoalteromonas piscicida (assembly GCF_000238315.3). Classification (NCBI taxonomy): domain Bacteria; kingdom Pseudomonadati; phylum Pseudomonadota; class Gammaproteobacteria; order Alteromonadales; family Pseudoalteromonadaceae; genus Pseudoalteromonas; species Pseudoalteromonas piscicida. The sequence goes on along the minus strand of NZ_CP011924.1, from coordinate 337,773 downwards.
CCTAAACTTGTCGCCTATCGCGATTGGTGGCTGCGCAACCGTGATCACAACCAAAATGGTATTCCTGAATTTGGTGCAACCATAGATAAACACCATAATAACCAAGCGGGTGAATTATTATTCTATCTACATGAAGGAAAGCAAAAGCATGCCCGCTTTGGGCTAAAAGCCTATCGCGATGCGCAAACACAAGGTAAACAGATAAGTATTCCCGCACAGACCGCAGCGTCATGGGAGTCTGGAAGAGACGATGCTGCTAACTTTGGTTTTATCTCACCACAGCAGCTTGAGATCTATGTGAAACAAGGTGGCGATGCTAAAGACTGGCAAGTCGAATTTGCTAGCAATATGGACGCCCAAGACCATCTGCTTGGCTACTCTTTGATGCAAGAATCGGTTGACGGGGCCAGTTATTTTTATTCTGACACCAAAAACTTGAGTACCATCGCCAATATCTTAGCAAAACTACAAGAAGCCAACACCTTTTCAGCACAAGCAAAGCAAATCGCCGATTATATTAACCGCTGCATGTTCGACGATAACAGCGGATACTACTACGACATTCGCATTGCCCCATCACCGCTTGAAAATGGCTGTGCAGGGAAACCAATCATTGAGCGTGGTCGCGGCCCGGAGGGTTGGGCTCCACTCTTTAATCAAGTAGCAACAGCGTATCATGCTAAACGCGTCTCTGAGGTAATGCTCAGCCCCGGTGAATTCAACACCTATATTCCTCTAGGCTCTGCATCCCAGACCAATCCTGCATTTGGCGCAAACATCTATTGGCGTGGTCGTGTCTGGCTTGACCAATTGTATTTTGGCTTGATGGGGCTAAGTTATTATGGCTATGAAACTGAAGCGAACACTTTGCTTCAGCGATTTATGCAAAATGCGGATGGTCTGCTGCAAAACGCGCCTATTCGCGAAAACTACAATCCACTCACCGGCGAGCAGCAAGGTGCACCGAACTTTTCATGGAGCGCGGCCCATATTTTGCTCATGATAGAAGCATTTGAGATGGACAAACCCAAAACACCAATTAAAGAAGAAAAGCTAGTTTCGCAGCAAATCACTACAAATTAGCCGAAAATTTGCTAGCAATTCAGTGATGATCCGTCTATATTTTTTAAATGATACAAAAACAAAATTAGACGGATCGCAATGAGTTGGTTTTACCGTATTTACCACTTTGCCCTAAAGTGCATTGTTATTTTTATCGGGATCCCGAACCCCAAATTACATCAGGGAAAAACGGGGTTGTTAGACGCCATTGAGGCGCTGGGGTTAAAAAGTGGAGATAACGTCTTAGTCGTGACCGATCAAGTGCTGCTCAAACTCAACTTGCATCAGGTTGTGGAAAACACACTACGTGAGTCAGAGTTTGTCACGCATTATTACGCAGATGTTTTACCCAACCCAACCATAGCAAACGTCGAAGACGGTCTAAAGGTCTACCAACAGCATCAATGTAAAGCAATTATCGCGCTTGGCGGCGGCTCGGTACTCGACACGGGCAAACTGATCGGTGCTCGGGCTGTCAAGCCAAACAAACCGGTGACTAAACTCAAAGGGTTATTTAAAGTCTTAAAACGCCTACCGCCGAATATCGCGATCCCAACAACAGCAGGAACCGGCTCGGAAACCACTGTTGCCGCCGTCGTTAACGATCCTAGTAATCACGCCAAATATGCCGCGACTGATTTTTGTTTAGTGCCACACCATGCCGTGTTATTACCAGAATTAACCACTAGTATGCCCGCACATATCACCGCGACTACGGCAATTGATGCACTAACCCACGCCATTGAAGCACTACTGAGCATTAACTGTCTTAAGTTTAGCCGCGGCCGTGCTCTTGAAGCTTGTAGAGCCATCTTTGAATATTTACCCAAAGCACAACAAGACCCACAAAATCTTGAAGCAAGGGCGCAACTACTACTCGCTTCCCATTACGCAGGACAAGCTTTTACCAGAACCTCTGTCGGCTACGTGCATGCAATTTCACACCAATTGAGCGCTCAATATGGTACGCCGCACGGGCTTGCCAATGCGGTGTTACTCATGCCCGTGCTAACCTGGTATGGTGAGCGCATTAATCAGCAACTCGCGCTCATCGCCAGATACTGTGGATTAACCTCGTTAGACTATCCCGTCGAGCGCCAAGCAGATGATCTTTTAGAGCACATTAAGCGCTTACTGCTTGATTTACATATCCAAACCACGCTCACCGAAGTACTCCCTGATGATGCAGCACTACTCGCAGAGCTGGCGCTAAAAGAAGCACATCCGGATTATCCGGTGCCCCATTTTATGGATCCCAGTGCCTGCCAGCGCATTATCAAAGGTATCGCTCCTACGCCTTAATAAGCACTTCGTTTAGTGTTTGGATCCAAAGAAATTTAAAATAAAACTAATTTTTTTCATAATCTTACAACCAACTTTTAAGCAAAAGCACTAAAAACATAAAATATATTAGCGAACAATTCAAAGCCAACAAACGCAAATAAAAACAATTCTCAACAATCATTTTTAATGCTAGTATGCGCGACTTTTGAAAAGCAAACTGGTGTATTTTGGAACGTTATTACTCAGAAGTATTAAGTTATATCGCTCGTTCAGTGGGGTGCAAAGACAAAGCTCAAAATATAGTCCAAGAGGCGTATACCCGAATACTAAGTTATAAAACCAGCAATCCAAAACGGGATAACACGCAAGAGCGCGCACTGTTTTTTAAAGCCGCGAAAAACATTGTGATTGATCAGTATCGCAAAAATCAAACCGTTGCTGAGCCCGACGACTTCGAATTAGTCGCGCCAAGTTATTATGAGCCCGAGGCTAAGCTTGCAAGTCAACAACAACTGGCATTACTTAATCGAAGTATCGACTCCTTACCTCTAAAAACCAAGCAAGCATTTGTGCTCTATAAATTTAAAAACTTAAGCCAGCCACAAATAGCAGAGCAAATGGGGATATCTGTCAGCATGGTCGAAAAACACTTGGCAACTGCCATGCTTGCTTGCCGTAACGCATTACAAAAACAATAAGAGAATCGCAATGGACCGTCATAATGTATCAATACAACAGCAAGTAAACCACTGGCTGGAACTCGAAAGGCAAGGGCTCAGTAAAGCGCAGCAGCAAGCGCTCAATCGTTGGCTTGGTGAGAACCGTGCGCACCAAACAGCCTATCAAGAAAGTAAACAGGTTGAGCGACTGTTATCGCAATTTTCAGAGCAAGACATTGCACAATTAGAGAATCCAGTTACACACTCTAAACTTAAATCAAAGACAACTCAGCGGTACTTCGCCATTGCTGCATGCTTTGCACTTTTTGCGTTGAGTTTCGTTGGTTATCAAACGTGGTTCTTTCAAGTAAACAAAGACACCTTTCACGCCAGCTATCAGTCACCTCGAGGCGAATTACGCACAATCTCACTGCCCGATAACTCTCTACTGACCTTAGATGCCAAAACTTCCCTCGCTATTGATTTTGATGGCAATCGGCGCAGTAATAAGCTACTCAGTGGACGCGTATTGTTTGACGTTGCCAGTGACAAAAGCCGACCATTTGTGATCAGTGCCGGCAGCACAAAGATTACCGTATTAGGCACCCGCTTTTCCGTGGATAAAAAAGCCAATAGCATTCGCATTGTGGTGGACCATGGTCGTGTAAACGTGCAAAGCCAACATCAGCAAATAGAACTGAGAAAAGGTCAAATGGCGGTTGTGGATAGTGACGGCATTACTAAGACTGAGTTTGATCCAAACCTCAATCTCGTCGATGCATTTAAGCAAGGGCGACTCGTGTTCGACAATGCGCCACTCAGTGAAGTATTTGAGGAATTTAAACGACATCATGCGATAAGTTACACCTTAACCGCTCAATCAACTGAGCAATTGGTAATTTCGGGTACTTTTTTAGCATCAGAGCTCGAAAGCTTTTTAAACTTATTACCACACGCCCTGCCAGTAGAAGTTAAAAATACTAATAATCATGTGGTTATAGTTAATTCTCGATGACAAGATAAAAATATTCAGATTTTTATTGAGGAGTTCTCATTCTCATTCGTTTTCATCTTAGGTAATTTATTTGGACGCATCATAATGAGAACTCGCACTGCTTTAAACACAAGACTCACTCCCTTAGCATTTGCACTCGGGCTTAGCCTGAGCCTGCCTGCAACCGCGCAGAGTCAAGTTGCTATATATCAATTTAATCTTGCGCAGCAACCTATTAGCCATACCTTAACGCAGGTAGCTGAGGCTGCGAGTATGAATCTAATTGCCGATGCGAAACTATTAAATGGCCTGCAAGCCCCAGCACTCAAAGGGGAGGTAAGTTTAACCGAGGCACTAGAGCGTACATTGAAAGGTAGTCCGCTAATGGCGAGTATTATCGACAATAACATCGTTATTAAAGCGGCGATTAGCGAGTTAACGCCAGCAAAAGGCCAATCCAATAACACTCAGGCTAAGCACAAGCAAACACCAAATCCGCAAGATAATATTGAAGTCATCACTGTCAAAGGCGATAAACTCAATCTTAATCGTGAACAGATTGCTCGAACCAAAGGTTTATCTAACTCGGATATTTTCTCAACGTTTTCAGGTATAGAGGCAAACAATATTCGAAACGAAGCTGGTGCGCTTGATATCGGTATTCGTGGAGTCCAAGGCGAAGGACGAGTACCAATTTTCATCGATGGCAGTTTGCAATCAACGCACACAAACCGCGGCTATATGGGCTCGTCGGATAGAACCTATATCGATTCAAACCTGATAAGCTCGGTCAATGTTGAAAAAGGCGCATCGGCCAAAGCATCACCATTTGGCTCTGGCGCAATCGGCGGAACAGTCAATATCCGCACCTTAGGCACGCAAGATATTCTCCAAGACGGTAAGCGTTATGGCGCTTTGGTTAAGGTTAATACGCATAACAACAATAGAACACCTGAAGTACCGGAAAGCTTTGGCCTGCAAAGTTATTACGAGGTAAGCAACCACAATGACACGCTCGATTTTGCAGGCGGTGGATTTACGCTAGCAACCGCCTACCAACAGGATAACTTACAAGCGGTGCTTGCTTACAGTAAGAAAAAGGTCGGTAACTACTTTGCCGGAAAAAATGGCTTTAACGATTTCGTTGAGTCTAAAGAGTACATTCGCTGGGTGCCTTCAACCGAGCATGGAAAACAGTATGATGAAGTCACAGAAGTCATTCTGATCCCACCACCCGTTAACCAAAATGGCGAAGTCGTCAATACAAGCTTTGAAAGCGACTCATATCTTGCCAAACTAACTTATGCATTTACGGACGAACAATCATTAGAGGTGAACACACGTTACCATAAACAAGAAGCAGGAGAAATGCTGGCCACCTACTGGTACAAACAAAGAGCCGGCGACACCAAGTTTTGGAAGGTGATCGATGAGCATGGCCAAGAGCAATGGATGTCCGAAGAAATTCCTGAAGGCGTAGAAACTATGCCGCAGTGGGCTCCGGGCTCTGCTCTGGTCAATAGTACTAGCGCACTATACCGCTTTTTACCAAGTAATAACTCATTAGTCGACCTCAGTGTTAACGTTTGGCGTACCAGCGCGAGGTTACAACAGTACAATGCCCTTGGCAGTAACCTAGGTGAAAATGCAGGGCAATACTTCCACCGTTTTAACAACAAACGCCACGGGGTAAGTGTATTTAATACCTCCGCATTATCGCTTGCAAATACGCCTGTGACATTGACATACGGGCTATCTTGGCAGGCTGAAGAGTTGTCGCCTCATAGAGACTGGAAAAACAACTTTAAGCGCCCATGGCACTCTGATGATTTCAAATTAAAGTCAACTTCACGACACGGTAAGCAAACAAAACGAGCGTTATTTGCAAATGCCAATATCGATCTTGCACCAGTAGAGCTTGCACTGAACGTAAACCTTCACGACTCGGTGAATGAGGACTATCAAACAGGAGAAAAGCTTACATTTGATGCTAAAGCCGATGTGACCGTACAAGCAAATTATCAACTGTTTGATAATACTGCCATTAAAGCCAAATATAGCAACGCATATCGTATGCCAAACCTGTACGAAACAACGGTTTCTAATGAGGTGTTTTCTTACTCCAGTGATTACCCGATCACCCCCGAAAAAACGAAATCGTATGATATTGGTTTTGAGAGTGATTTTAGCAACTTACTCAATCACGGGGATAAGCTAATTATCTCGGCGGAGTACTTCTACACTAATATTGAAAGTATGTTGGCTACGGGCTTCTTACCTAAACCCGATGCACCTTCATGGGATCAAAAGTTCACTTTTACCAACTATGATAAGTTTGAACTGCCTGGCACGGAATTTGGTCTTCATTACCAAAGCGACTTATTTTACAGCAGGCTATCTTACACAAAGTACACCGACGTCAAAATGTGCTCGCGCTTAATGGCTGAAGCTGTAGGTGTCGATACTTGTAATTCCACTGGCTTCGCGGGGAGTTTAACACCGCTTCGTGTGCCGCCTGAAAAAAGCTATATCGCAACGCTTGGTATGACACTCTTTAACGACACAGTTGATACGGGTTTTACTTACAAAAAGCACTCTGAGAAACATCATCCAGGTGGCTTTTTGGCAGGGACTGGGGTAACTGCACTTGAGTATATTCCAGCAGGCTATCAGCTCGACTTTTACCTTGATTATATCTTTAGCGACAGCATCAAAGGCAACCTAGCGATCACCAACTTGACCGATCAGTATAAGGTTTCAACCGGCTCAATCGTTGCGATGCCTGAACCTGGCCAAACCATTTCGATTGGCTTAGAACTCAAACTTTAATCAATACTTAGGCGCTGTAATTTTGCTTAAAGACAGCGCTATATTTTTACATCACCTTGGAGCATCAATGACTACCGTTACCTCTGCACCTTCTCGAGCGCAAAACTTAAAACATGCAACTGCAGATACCCACGACAATGTAGACAAATCTATTATGGCGCAAGACCCATTCGCCAATACACAAAGCTATCTCGATTTCTTACGACTACAGTTTTATTTTTTAAAAGATGTGAGCGCCCTATATGAACATCCAGAGTTGTTAGCGCTTATTCCTGATTTGGCCGCGCGTCGCCGCTTAGGTTTGCTTGAACAAGACTTTATCGACCTTGAAACCACCATCCCTGATCCCTATTTAAGGCCAGAAGTAAGCAGCAATACCGATGTCGCTTCGGCACTCGGCTGGCTATATGTAGTCGAGGGCTCAAAGGTAGGTGCAGCCATGCTGGGTAAACAAGTTGGGGCCAAGCTCAATTTTGATGCGCAGCACGGCGCTCGATATCTAGCAGGTCCAGGAGCTGGTCGCGGCAGCGCTTGGCGAGAGCTTGTGCAAATCATAGACTCAATTGAACTAAGCGAACAGCAAGAACAGGCGCTAATTGAAGGTGCTCGCCAGGCGTTCACCCGTTTCCAAGCATTCCAGGCACACGTTTATTCATGATGTTTAAAGCCGCCTTAGCCAACTATAAAAAAATAGCCCTACTGCTATGCGGATACCTATTTGTAGCCCTCGGTGTTATTGGTATTGTTTTGCCCGTCATGCCAACCACTGTATTTTTTATTCTGGCTTTGGCGTGCTTTTCAAAAGCTTCTCCTAAGCTGGCTTTGTGGCTGCTAAATCACCCAAGGTTCGGCGCTTCATTAACGCAATGGAAGCAATATAAGGTTATTCCACTTAAGGCCAAAATCATGGCAACACTGGGCATGGCTGCAAGTTATGCTTTACTTATTTTGCTCTCCCCAGCGGCTTGGCTGGCCTGCGTAGTTGGCAGTATAAAGATCGCAGTGATGTCTTATATTTATTCCAGACCATCAAAGCGTTACTAAGTAACCTGTGCTTCGGATAATTAATGCCTTTCTAGCAACCAGTTTTAGCGCTAACTGCGTTAAAAACTTCTTATCTAGAGTAACTAAATAGCAAAGTTTCCACCTTGCCTACATGGATGCAGATACCTTGGCGATTGCAGGACGCGTTAAAGGGTGTTATCGACAAGGTTTTCTCGCCTCAAAATAGATTATTAAATTCAGCGAATTGGCACTATTTGCAAGCCAAGTTTTACTCTATATTACGCCGTGTTCTAGACGCTTAATTAAACTTGAAACCTGCGCAACACCTTCATTGTTCACAAATAGGCTAAGCGGTTTTCTTCCGTTAAGCCATATCGCTGGATTATTCACAAAGAAGATAACAGAATCCCAATCTCCTTCGAAAAGCGTCAAAGCTTCATCAAGCACCATTATCATCTTATAAAAACGCTGGCTCTGTGAGCGAGAAAACTTATTATTCTGCGCGATTTCTATCAAACTTGATGGTGATATACCCATCGCCTTCGCTAAATCAAACTTATCAAGCTTTAGCGATAAGGCAAGATCGGTAAAAATGGAGAACGGAATACTGTCTTCCAGACGTTTGTTGGGATTCACTTCGCTCGTTAAGCCAATCTCATTTAATATTGTTTGGAAACTATTTGTTGCTGGACTACGATGCTGCATATACACCCCAAATCAAATAATGCGGATGAATATAACAGAAATATTAACAAGCACAACCCATTCTTTAACCAATATTATGCAATAGAACAAACTAAATTACACTTCCGATAATACTAAGATTGTTATTCCAAAGTTTCAATAGCGCATACTATCCATATGTCTTTTAAGAATAAGCAACATGACTAAATATAAAGTTAATTTAGAGAACGCCTCACAATTTAAATCGCTCCACGAGAGTGGCTAGGCGATGCGAGAAGCTACTGAGCGACTCGCTGCCTTTCGCCAAGCTTTGCATCGCCTGAGCATTATCGTTTGCGGTACTTTGCGCATCTAGCATCACCTGCTCAATTTGCTGACAATCCGTCGCTTGGTGATCAGCTGCTTGGCTCACTTCTTCACTTAACTGCGTAACCTGTAAAATAGCGTTGGCAATTTCATCCATGGCACTGGCTAGTGCCTCACTTTGTTTAACACATGAGGCAACATCACGCTGGCCGGAATTGATGGCCTCAGAGGCGGTATGTGTATCTTGTCTCAGTGCTGCGATCATTTGGTTAATTTCGTTGGTCGACTCTTGTGTCCTAGACGCAAGCGTTCTAACCTCATCGGCAACTACAGCAAACCCTCTTCCCTGCTCACCAGCTCGAGCCGCCTCTATTGCTGCGTTTAACGCCAACAGATTGGTTTGCTCAGCGATAGATACAATGGTATCCAAGATACTACCGATGTTCTCGCTATGCGTGGTCAACTTGGTCATGCTCTCTACCGCTTCACTCATGCGTGTGCTGAGCGATAGAATATGTTGTTTGTTGTCTTGCGTGTATTTACTGACCTCGGTTTTATGCTGGTTAGCGGTATGGATGCTCGCGAGGCTTTCTGACGAGCGCTCGGAAACCGCCAAAGCGCTAGCTGAAATACTTTGCGCTAAGCGATTGGCATTATCCATGCGGCGCATTTGCTCGGTCGCATTATTGGCTATTTGTTTACTTTCGCTTAATGATGATTCCGATAGTCCTTCTAACTCATGAACTTGGTTATTGATTGACTCTAGCAAAGCACGAAGATTGTCTTTAACCTGATTGATATTATCAATTAACTGACCAAATTCATCATCACTGCGCTTACTCATTTGTTTCGAAAAGTCTCCAGCAGCAAGGTATTTGAGCATTTTATTCACCGCAGCCAACGGCCCAAGCATTGCCCGGCTGGTTGAAACCGAGATAAACGCACCTAAAGCAATAAAGACAATTACCAATAAAATGGCGGTATTTTGCGCTCGCTCGATAAGGGTTTCAGCATTATTTTGAGAACGATTAAACGCCGCATTAGCGCTTTGCTGCATTTTCTCAAGCTCAGTTAAAATGGCAAACGCATGCTGCTCTGACTGCTTGTATAACATCGCCGCTTGTTGCTGCTGACGCAGTTTCTCTTGTACCGCAACATAAAGATGACCAGGCTCACCCAGCTTTTCTCTGAGCTTAGTCATACCCTCACTAAACTGATTTAACAAATCATCTGCATCCATGCCATAGGCTTGGCGCTTCAAAAACGTTAAGTTATTTTCAATATTATCTAACAAGAACAGCATGCCTTGCTGATGTTGCTCTACTTGCTCGAGGGTTAATCCGCTGATCCGCTGACTGTTGTTTTCCAAGGTAAACAACATGTCGTCAATACGAACGCCGGTGCCGACCATTTCTTCCAACTGCCGTGTTTTGTCTGTCTCGATTAACTCAAGATCCAGCATGGCATTGCTGGCCTGTTCTTTATCCTGTTTCAGTGCTTGATATTGTGATTGGATCCGTTGCTGCGCTTGTACAACATCAGCCTTGGCCTGCAACATTTGTTCTGCGGCACGACTGAGCTGCTCACCCAGCGCCAGAGTTTGCTTTAATGGTGTGACAAATTCAGGCATGGCTTGCGTCAATGACGTTAAGTGTTGCTGACGCTCAACATACAGTTGCTGCTGTGTGGTAAATTGCTGTCGAGCCCGATTAATATCTTGCTCGCTTTCGAGGGTATAAGCTTGGGAAATCAATTTGCTGAGCTTAAGCTGCTCAAGTTGCAAGGCGTCAGCACTGCGCTGAATAGGCAAAGTGACTTGCCCCATATTTTGATTAGCAGACTTTATTTGCGCCAATGCTAAATAGGCAAGCACGCACGCAAGTAACAGCAGCACGCCTAATGCACTAAAGCCTAAAGTAATTTTTTGTTTTATTGTTAGTTTACTTAGCATAATGTCATTGCTCTATTTTGAGTAAACAAACTATGTTACAAACGAGATAAAAAACCAAGTAAATACTCTAAAAATTACCAACATACCTTTTAAAAAGGTAGCTTCAAATTTGCGGTTTTGCTTACTTAGTTTTTGATTTTATTTTTAGTTTTAACGATCATAACAGTTAGAAGATGTATTATTTAAGAGCATAACAAGATGAGAGAAACCGCAATCAACGAAGCAAAGGCCTTATGCCAAAGCCATAGGAGCGCATTTTTATCTACCTTCTCTAACAATCAAAAAGGCTTTCCTTTTTCTTCTATCGCTCAGTATGTTTTTCTTGAAGATAATCACTTTTACTTCTTTATTAGTGATATCGCCCAGCACACCAAGAATTTAGCCAAACACCCAGCACTTTCGTTTATGGTGCTTGGTGATGGCGCGGTTGAAGATGTTGAAAATCCGCGAGTTACTATTCTTGGGCATGCACACAAACTACCAAGAGTGGATAGCGAAAACCTGATTGCACAATTCGTAATAAAGCACGAAAAAGCTCAGCAATATGCCATGCTCGGTGATTTTCACCTATGGCGAATTGAAGTGGCTAGGGTTCGATATGTAGGCGGTTTTGGCCGTGCATTTTGGCTAGAAAAGCAGGAGTGGTACTAAACTGCAAAAGCGTGTTCATACTCGCTTTCTCGTCCATGCGGTTGCGATTGATTGGTCATGTCAGCCAAGGTTTTGCGCCAGAAACCGCACGAACTTTCAATCTTATCTTGCATACGCACTTTCCAACGGCCTTTGTATACCGACCAAATGTGTGCCATAAACTCAGTGGCGTAACGCTTTCTGCGCTCGGCAGGAGTAATATAAAGCGCACTGACTTCAAACTCTCGGCGGTTTGAAATACCAATTACGGTAAAGCCAACCAGCTTACCATCTGCATAAAAGAGATAGGCGATATTGGTTGCGCTACACAGTTCAAACGAGCCCACTTGCTTTTGATAATGACTCGCTTCTAGCAAATGTGTAAAAGTCTGCTCACTGTATTTATCAACTCGAATTAACTCTAGTTCAACCACTTTTTTAATCTCCCGCTTGGTGTACGGTTGATCATGCTTAAAGTTTGTGGGCGAATTGTGAAGTTTAAAAAAAACACCAATAAAGTATTGTAACAATTTAATTTTATTTGAATTTTAGCGGCTTGACCTTTAACCAAATTTCCAGCGCAATCACCTTTTCACTTGGCGAGCCTTCATTTTCTCGTGAAATTACTTCCGGATAATGTTCTATTAAGGGCGCATCCTCTGGCTCGTATCCGCTTTGTGGCAGCCACTTTGCGAAAATATCTAATTGGAAACTCAACAAGTCTTTAATTGCTCCACGGTAATCAAAAATTGCGTATATTCCCGCGCTGAGCACATTGAGTTTATATGGCCGAGTCACCGCAGATTTTAACTCATCGTTAATCACAATTGCGCCATCGTAACGCGCTTTATCTAGTGGCGTAAAAACGGGATTATCATGACCAAAACCAAACTTTTGTACTTGGCTATAATCCAGTCCGTGTGCACTAGCCCACGCTGCAAGCTGCTGCCAACAGGCGCTTATTCCTTGCAATTGGTAGCCTTGTGACGCGCGTAAAGTACATAAGGATAGCTGTGAAATAGAGTGTAGTTTAACCGGCTGAATAACACTGTGTCGCTCAGCTCTTAAAGCGTGTATCCGGGTAAGTTGTGTCGTGTTAAGTGCCGGCTCAATGTTATTTTTTGCCACCAGCTTACGTAGTTGTTCTGTTTTTCGCACACTTGAAGGAGTCACACCAAAGTGCTCTTTAAATGCTCGCGAAAAGTTTGCACTGCCAGAAAAACCAAACTGTAGCGCAATATCTGTCACACTGTACTCTTCGGCTAGCAACAGCATATTGGCCGCGCGCTCCAACCTCACGCGATTAGTGTACTGGCTCAAAGATTCACCAATCACAGCTGCAAAAATGCGCTGGAAATGAAACTTAGAAAAATGGCTCAGGCTCGCCGCTTGCTGTAATGAAAGCGGCGACTCTGGATTGCTATGCACCCATTCAATGACAGGTTGTAACCGCCCTAAATATATCTCTTCAGCGCTTAACTTTTGCTCAGTTGATTGATGCAAGCTGTATCTCTCCCGATTGGCTCTTAGCTTGTTGATAGTGCCGCCAACACAGTTTAAGTGTTAACCCTGCCGCTATAAAATCGGCCCCTACAAGTGCCATAAATACACCATTTAAGCCAAAGTAGTGCGGTGCAATAACGATTAATGGAACTAGAATAAACATCACCTTCAAGGCGCTGTAAAAACAAGCGCGTTTGGCATCACCTTTTGCTTGATAAAATCCAGACGCTAAAATTACCACACCAAACAGCGGCATCCCCCAAAGTGCTGAGCGAAAAACGCGCTCTCCTATTTCGAGAAATTCACTCGCCTCGGTAAACAGGCTCAGCCATAGCCTCGGCAATCCCATCAACCCTAGCGTCAATAACAGCACAAATCCTGTCATACCTAAAAAAGCAATACGCGTACACGCTCTTACTCGCCCACTATGTCCTGCCGCTAAGTTATAGCCGACGATAGTTTGAAATGCGATCAACATTGCAATCGCGGGTAGAATTGCGAAATTAATAATACGTCCCAGCATGCCGTGGGCTACTACCCAATTTTCGTTTGCAAAAGACAACAGCTGCCAGTTAACCACCGCAGTTTGCACGCCAAGGCAAAATTGCGTGATTAAGATAGGCATACCGATTGCGAGGATCGGTAGCCAAGCACGAGGTTTCCAACACACCTTAATCGCAAGCAAGTCAGTACGCTTTCTTTTGAGCTGAAGCGCAATAACCAAAGCCCCCAATTGCGCTGCGATTGTCGCATATGCCGCACCTGCAACCCCCAAACCAAATTGCGCGATAAATAGATAATCAAGCAGTATATTGAACACAGCCGAGACTAATAACAACAGCATCATCAACTGCGGTTTACCCTGACCACGGAACATATCAGCCACAATTGGCAATAAAACTCCGCTAATGGCACAAAGATATAACGGCTGTAAGTAGCTAAGCGCATCCTTTACAAAAACCGCTTCCACTTGCAAAAGTGATAAAAGCTCAAGTGGATAAAGCCAACCAAGTATCAAGAATACCACGCTAACTATACCGCCAATTATCAGTCCATGACCGATAACCTCCGCGGCTTTATCCATTTGCTTTGCACCGATTAATCTTGTAATTGTGGCCGCCATACCTGCAGATACCATAGCGGTTAGCGCTATCATTAACACTTGCAGCGGGTAAACCATGGCCACAGCGCCAAATGCCATCTCTGACACATAGCGACTAATAAACCAGCCGTCGACCAAGGCATATAAACCCACAACGAGTAAACCGATACAAATGGGAATACAGGTTCGAATAAACAGCGCTAATATGGGCATCTCGGCGAGCTGCACAAGCCCTAATTGATTTTTATCTTTCATGTAAACTAATCCTCAGTTGCCATAACATGGCAAGATAAAACTACTTATATGGAGAGGTTACAAATTCCAAACAAAGATAAATATTCAAATATTGCGAAGTTGATGAAATTGACGCACAAAAACCGGCATAACAAAAAATCCCGCTACGATAACATTCTTTTACAACTCTATTTTGTTCCTAAGTTAGTATATTTTGTAACCGCTACTTCTTTGATTCACTTTTGAAAGGATTTTACTATGCGTTTAGGATTAACTATTGCAGTTGCAACTATTACCCTACTAACTGGTTGCGGTGGCTCTTCAACTGACTCACAAGACCAAGCACCACCGCCCAAAACGGTCACGCCACCACCCTCTCCCACAGAAAACAAACTCAATATCACGGCACTGGACCAAAACAATCATGTTTACTCGAGCAACTTGGGTTACACCACGACTTTGGAGCGCGTCTTCAACTTAAAAGACAACAAACTATTAGTGCTCGGAGAAACATCAAGTGTTGAAGAACTAGGTAATAAAGAAGGTTTTTATGCGATCACGAACCTAGATGGCCAAACTTATCAATATGAACAAACGCAAGAAGGATTTGTTGATGCCTGTGTTTTTGACTCAGGAGAATACGTCATAGGCAGATTTAAACGTGAAGATACTGATCGGTTCAGTGTACAACTTGAACGCTACGATGGCTCTGGTACTTTGCTACAAAGTGCTGAAATGAAGGCGTTATCAATGGACGTTAAATATGATATCCCAGCTGATAAGAGTGCTTGGCTTAAAAAGCCATTCACTATTATTCCGACAGACAATCCATTGAGTGAAATTCCATACACGCAAACTAGCATTACATGGTGGCGCTTTAACAATGTAAAATTCTCCTGCCATGACAACAACTTGTACGTCAGTTATAACAACGGAGGTCAAAAGATTGCGAAATACGACGTAAACCTCCAACTTAAGTGGCAAAAGCTGATTGATATTCGTTACTGGGCTAACAGCTCGCGTGCTTCTGAAGCAATTGAAATGGCGCTCTCTGAGAACGGATTTTTATACACAGTGCAACATATTAGTACTGATGCAATTCCTGCCTACAATCATAAATTTTCGACCAACCATGCGATACCCGATAACACGGATCAAAGTGCGATGCACATGATTGTAAAAACCTTTAATGTAGACGGTGAACAACTCAATGAACAATTTATCAGTGATACTGACTCATCGTTAGTGGAGGATGTTCAAGTACATCAAGACAGTGTATTTGTTGGTGTATCGGCACGTCGCAGCAAAACGGGTAGAACAAGATATTCAAGCGAATGGGATATTGGTTTAGTAAAAGTTTACCATGGTGAAAGGGCTGCCGAGCGTTATTGGTATGACTTAGATAAAGAAGATGTGCTACGTGGAGTAAAGATCAGCAACGGCACATTATTTGTGTACGGCCATACTGGTGGTGTACAAGTGGACACAAATAGCTGGGTTGAACATAGCAAGGCGTTTATTGGGGAAATCAACCTTGAAAACCTAGCCGATATTGCTGTTGAAACCACTAGCACCGCACGTTCCGCCAGTTTCCAAGACTTAACCATTCAAAATGGCGTGTTAAGCGCTGTGGGACTTGAGAATGCGCCCATGACACATTCTACTGATATCTCTATGGCGGGTCTGTTCATTAAAAAAACACTCGACGATTAGACCTGCTAAGTGGTGATAACGACCAAGTTATCACCACTTATTATTAACGCGAAAGCAAAGTAACCACAGCTTGAGCCCCTTTATTGTCCGATAAATTCGCTAAATGCAATTCCCCTTGCTGATTACGAATAAGCTCCCGGCTCAACACCAAGCCGATACCCGAGCCATTTGGTTTAGTGGAATAAAATGGTACAAAAAGGTTATCTGGATTGGCGATACCTGCGCCGTTATCTGCTAGGGTAAATCGCCAATTTTTTGGTTTATCTATGGTTAGTGTTATGCCATCATTCCCCGCAGATTGATTCGCTTGCTCGGCATTATTGACAAGGTTGATCATAGCCTGCGTTAGCTGAGCTTCATCACAATAAACCAAACCTATATAAAGCACCTTTATCTCAACACCGGGAAATAAAGCTTGCCAGCGCGATACCAGCAACTCTACCTCAATGCTTTGCATATCAACGGGTGGAAGCTGCGCTACTTGTGCGTAGTTTGCAACAAATTGCTGTAAATGAGCGGCACGGCTTTCTATTACACCGAGCATAGTTTGCTGCATCTCAGGTGAAATGATATTGCCATCTTGTTGTAGAGATTGCGCCATTGAGTAGACCGGAGTTAAGGTGTTTCGCACTTCATGATTGAGCACCGACAGTAGCTTTTGCCATACCTGCTTTTCATTATCTCGCAGCGCTTGCTCCACCGAGAAAAACACCAGTAATTGATAGACCCGCTGCCCCCGATATAGTTTATGAGCCGCAATGCTAAATCGAGAGATGTGCTGCGTATGCTGCCACTGTTCATCCACATACTGAAGCGCCAGTGCTTTCGCATGTGCACCATGTAACACCTGCTCTGGATACACGGTATTCATGGCATGATTGGCAAAATACACATGATGATGCCCATCAAGTACCACAATTGGCAGGGTGAGTTCGCTAATAAAATTAAATACAAAAGCTTCATTTTGACCATATTCTTGACGCTTTTGCTGTAATCGCTTGGCAGCTTCTTTGAGCTCGGCCTTGAGCAATTCAACCCGGCCCTTACGGTACTGCGCTAACTGCCAGACACCAAACTCCTCGTTGGTTACACCATCCAACTGGACAGCCAAATTTTCAAGCACCTGCATTACTGCCCGATAACCGTAACTCAGTGCGAATACAGAGGGGATCATCACACCGAGCAACAAAGTG
This sequence comes from Pseudoalteromonas piscicida, assembly GCF_000238315.3. Taxonomy (NCBI): domain Bacteria; kingdom Pseudomonadati; phylum Pseudomonadota; class Gammaproteobacteria; order Alteromonadales; family Pseudoalteromonadaceae; genus Pseudoalteromonas; species Pseudoalteromonas piscicida. Next base: position 320,624 of record NZ_CP011924.1, on the reverse strand, counting down.
ATTGCACTTAACAGCGTAAGCTCAAAATAGCAGATCATCCCAAGCGCGAGCATAGTAAGTGTGCTTATAGGTATCGCAAAGCCCACCAATAACTTATGCTCAAGTGATGCCAGCTTAGCCATCAAGCTCTGCCTTTGGGCTAATATCATGCTTTTCTAGGCGTCGATAAATTGCAGATTTACTCAAGCCCAAAAACTCTCCAGCGGCCACTACATTGCCATCGAAATGGCGGATCGCTCTTGCAATCATGCGTTTTTCGGCTTCTTCAAGGCTCAAAAGTGGGATCTCTTGCTCTGGTACACCTTCCTCAAGCTCAATATCATCCGCAGTTATTTCAGGCTGAAGTCCTAAGATCACCGCTCGTTCAATGACATGAGATAGCTCACGAATATTGCCAGGCCAGCTGTAACTTAATAATTTGTCTAGCGCCGCAGTGGTTAGCGTGCGCTCCCGTCCGGTATCATTACCATGGCACCTAGTGTGTTTCGTTAAAAAATGGGCAGCTAAGTTTGGCAGCTCTGCTAATCTCGCTCTGAGTGGCGGTACCTTTAGCACCACCGTATTTAAGCGATAAAGTAAGTCCTGACGAAACTGCCCTGCGTTAATCGCTTCTGACAAATCCGTATTAGTGGCAGAAACAATCCGCGCGTTACTGCGGCGCGTTTCAGAATCTCCCACGACTTCATATTCACCCGTTTCGAGCACGCGTAATAGCTTACCCTGAAGTGGCAGCGGCAAGCTGCCGATTTCATCTAAAAACAAAGTGCCATTTTCAGCCATTTCAAACCGCCCAGTGCGGTTTGCTTTTGCATCGGTGAATGCGCCTTTACGATGGCCAAATAACTCACTTTCAAATAATTCTGTTGGAATAGCGGCCATATTTACGCTCACAAAAGCGTGCTCAGAGCGACAGCTAGTATCATGAATATATTTAGCCAACTGACTTTTTCCGCAGCCATTTTCTCCCAAAATAAGCACATTGGCATTGGTTTTTGCAACGCGCTGAGCTTGCTGAAATAACTGAGTGGTTGCGTTATTGCCTGCGTGTGGTTCATGTGATGACGATAGCGCTTCAGCACTTTTGGTGTAGCGTCTAACAGTGTTCAGCAGTCGCTGGTTTTGCCAAGGTTTTTCAATAAGGTCACATGCGCCCAGCTGCATTGCTTGGACCGCAAGCTCAACTTTGGCCCATGCGGTAATAACCACCACAGGCACACTTATTTGCGCTTGTCTCAGCCAACTAAGAAATTGCAGTCCTTCTTTTCCTGAGGTGGTATCTCTATTGAAGTTCATATCAAGCAAAATAAGCGCAACAGGCTGCTCTGATAACAAAGCTTTGGCTTCATCTGGGTGTGCAGCTTCAAGGCTCATAAAACCATGACTTTGTAGCACTATGGTGGCTGACATTCGCACGTCAGGGTTGTCGTCGATGATTAAAACTGGCGTCATCACTTCCTACTCATATTTTGTATGGGCTTACGCCCAAACTTTAATGTTTTAATGCACGCATTGGTGTCGAGTTTATTAACTGTCTCATTGGGTAAATCGCCGTGGCTAACGCAAAAGCCAACATGGTAACAATCACCACAAGCAACCAGCTAGATTTTGCCAACAACCAATCTGACGAAACACTCATATAAAATCCCGCAACAACCATAATGGCAGCCAACATCGCCACTAGCATGGGTGCGATGGTATCTGACAATAACAACCGAGATAAGCGGTGTCTTTTGGCACCAAGTGCCATTCGCATCCCAAACTCGTAGCGTCTTTGTTGAAAGCTATAGTTAAGCACGCCATATATGCCCACCCCAGATAACAATAAACAAAAACCACAAAGCGCAAAGCTTAGCAATAAAGTCAAACGCTCCAAATAGGTAATGCTTTGATATGTCTTTGTTAAGTTTGAAAAACGCCATATTCCCGCCTGACCATTCACGGTGCTGATGGCATTTTGGATCTGAGCGCGAGTAAGTGATGCTCCCGATTCCATTTCTATCATAAATGGATAACCCAAAGGCAGCGCAGGTAGCCAAACCGCTTTACCTTGAAGCTCATGATGACGTTTAGGATGGTTGAAGTTTTTTGAAATACCTACGATTTCAGCAGGTACATCTGGGTTAAAAATAAAATACGTTTCACCAATCACATCACCGCCCGGTTTTAACGCCTGTGCCGCGGCTGAAGAGACAATAGCCTCTTCCTTTTCGCCTCGAATTGCAGCCTCGCTAAACGTGCGTCCTGCAACGAGTTCAAGCCCAGTTAATGCAAAATAATCCGCCCCAACGTTACCTCTAACCATGCTCGGTGTCCATTCACCCGCCATATCCTGCATAGCAACCACAGGGACATCGCTTTGTAATGGACTTTCTCCATGGGCGACGCCTAACACGCCCTGAATGTTAGCCAACGCGAGTTTGAATCCTTCAATATTGGCGTAACGCGCGGGAAATGGAGTGGGATCTGCGGGAATATGCAGCATCACGCTATACATATTATCCAACTTTGTTCCGAGCGGTCTAAGCAAAGTATCGGCGCTTTTACATAGCACTAAGGTCGCCCCAAGCACCAGCACAGTGGTAAAAAACAGCTGTACCGCAACCAGTGTTTTTGTCGTCGTTGTGCGTACCGCTTTTACGCTACCCTTACCTGACGACTGCATGCTTTGCTTAAGTTGGCTAAAATCAATCATGCGTGAGGTGACAAACGCAAACAATAAAGCTAATAACAGCACGGTTAGGATAGCACTGAGCAGCACCGTGGTATCTAAGCTTAAAGTGTCAATCAGCGGCAAATAACCACTGGTGAGCGATTTAACTAACCTCAGCTCCCACGCGGCGATAAATAACCCCACCAGCACAGCGCTTGACACCAATAACAGCGCTTCTAGTAAGATTCCACGAAACAACAGCTTACGCTTTGCACCGAGCATAGCTTGTAAGGCCAGTTGCTGCTGGATGGTGTGAGCTCGAGAGATAAACAAATTACTTACATTAAAAATTGCGATGAGTACCAAGCATGACACACTCAACAATACGATAATGGCAAGCTTGTCATGTCCCGCCAGTTCTACGTCACGGTAGGAACGTACTATAGGTTCAATATCAAGTAACGCTTCGTCAGCCGATTTCCATTCGCTTTGGTGCAGTTGAGCATTTTGATATAGCTGCTCTGCGAGGATATCCTGACCACTATTGACTGGTAATATCGCCAGTAACTTCAAGTTGTTTAGTCTGCTACTCCACGGATGATACTCGCCGCGCTGATCACCAAAAAATCGCTCATCTTCAGAGAAACTAAGCCACAGCGCCCCATTTCCTTCACTTAAAAAGTAAGGATCAACATGCGTACGTGCAGCAACACCGACGATGGTGTACAGTCTGCCAACAATCCGCAGACTCTCCCCAAGCACACTGTCATCACCATTGAAGTATTGTTGCCAAAGTTTATAGGAAATAATGACCTCTGGATTTTTCTGGCTAATGCTTTTCGTCGGCGTTAGGTATCGCCCCAGTGCTAGCGGCATTTTCACCATACTAAAATAATCCGAACTTGCAAAAGTCAGCGTAAGCTTTGGTTTGCCAGCTAGATTTTCAACCACATCGGAAAAGCTACTGATCAAAGCTCGCTTTTCATACATGGAGGGACTCTGATACCAGTTCAGCATATTTTGAAAGCTTTGCAACCCTTCAGACATCCTATCTTGATATACGTTTTTTTGTTCTACTACCACAAATCTTGATTCATCTTCAATCTCAAGCGGCTTAATAAAAAAGCCACTAAATAGACTCAATGCGACAAAAAAACAGCTTAACGCGAGTGCCAACGTCAGTACTAATGTGATACAAAAATTCGGCACCTGAACCAAACTTTTAATTGCCAGCCCTAGTTGACGCCGAAATTGCAAAAACCCCATTACACCACCTCCGCAGTACAAATATCGCGTTTTGCAACGCTTGATGAAACCTGTACACCATCTAAAAGCTGAATTTGCCGCTTGGCATAACCTGCATAGCGAATATCGTGCGTCACCATGCAAATGGTTGTGCCTTGACTATTCAACTCCCCCAGCAAGGCCATTACCGCATCACCATTTTTAGAATCGAGGTTTCCAGTTGGTTCATCGACTAATAAAATACTTGGCTCGCCTGCAAGCGCACGCGCAATAGCCACTCGCTGCTGCTGGCCACCAGATAGTTGGTTTGGTTTATGTTTTGCTCGGTGGGACATTTCAACTTGCTTAAGTGCACCCATCACACGGCGCTCAATTTCGTCAGTCGCAAGCGCAGGCTCACGATATTGAAGCGGTAAAGCCACATTATCAAATACCGTTAACCCATCGAGTAGATTAAATGACTGAAAGACAAAACCGATATGCAAATTACGCAGCTCTGCTTGCGTGTCTGCGTCTAGCGTACTGGTTTCTATATCTTGGATGCGATAGCTGCCCGAAGTGATGTCATCTAATAGTCCAAGAATGCTCAATAGAGTGGATTTTCCCGATCCTGACGGACCAGTTATCGCAACGTAATCGCCCCTTTCAATTTCAAGGTTAATGTTGCTAATGGCGTGAGTTTCAACATCCTCGCCAAAGAACACTTTGCTCACTTGATGTAATGCCAAAATTGTCTTGTCCATTTGTTCTTCCTTTACCGATTGAGTGATTTAATTGTTATTTTTTCTAGGTGCTGGTAGTCAGACATTTCTGACACCACCACTTGCTCACCGGATAAACCGCCTTCAAGTACTTCTATGGCATTGCCGGCTAGTTTACCAAACTTAAAACTTTTTTTGATAAGCATGTTGTTTTGTTTATCTAAAACGAATAATTGACTATGAGATTGTGGAGTTACACGCGGTGGCTTAATCAGTGAAAGTGCGGCGGTCTTTTTTGCTGTAAAAATTTGCCCTTCAACAGTCAAAAGTGGGCGAGCATTGCTTGGCAGCTCTCCAAGTAATGTCAGTTCTATCGCAATACGCCCGTCTTGTACGATGGGCACAATGCGGCTAACCTTAGCCTCAACCTGACCAACAAAGGTGTCTACTAGCGCTCGTTGACCTAAGATAATCTCGCTTGCTTCTCGCTCTGGCACCATTAAGTCGGCTACCAAAGTTCGCTCACTACCCACCACAGCTAGCGCCTGCCCGCGTGTAATTGCTTGACCTTGACTGACATGTACTTGCTGCAACATGCCGCTGATCCCCGCTGTAACTTGTAATTGCTCCACCGCCTGAAGCGCGACCTGATAGCTCAGCTCATATTCTTTTAATAGCTCTAGCTCAATCTCAATTCTTTGCTTGTGTAAAGCACTGGTTTGGCTAAGTTGCTGCTGAGCAAGTTTTACTCGCTCGCTTAACTGGGCGACCGTTAAGATTGAGCGCTGATGATCTAAGCTTGAAACTATGCCTTGAGTGACTAATTGGCGCTCAGCCTGCTCTCGCAATTTGGCATTTTCAAGCTCACTGCTGAGTAGGGTATTTTGTCCTTTTAATACTAATCGCTCACTTTCTTGGCTTAGCCTTAATGCTTCAACATTGGCTTTTTACCTAGCGAGTACCAGTCTTTCTCGGTGGAGTTGCTGAGTTAACTCAGGATTGGTTAACTGTAAAATAACGGTGTCTGGCTCTACCCTGCTGCCAGGAAGATGCAGTACGGTTTCAACTTGCGCTGCAAATGCAGTTGTGATCTCTCTACTGATCTTTGAGCGTAATCGGCCATAGCCTTTAACACTAAATTCTATTGTCCCGGATTGAATAGAGGCAAACTTGAGTGTTTCAACATCTAGCTGATGCCTGTCCGGTAAGAACAACATACCAAAGAGTATAATTAGGGTGACAGTCACAATTAATCGCCACCTAAAAGCCTTGACAGGTGGTTTTGTCAGAGTCGTTTTAATATCCATCGCTTCACTGTATTAATTTTTTATACGTAAAAGCGACATCTATGCCAAAGTTAACCTATTGATTTATTGTATTTTTTAATTTTTTGTTTGTGTTTCTTTCCCAACAGTGGGACTGTGGCAGAGCTTTTCTGGGAATTTTTGAAGTAAATAATGAATGGGAAGTCTAGAAAGTAACTCTTAGTTACGCTTTAACTTGATCATAGTTAGAGGTGTACAACCGATGTAAGCTGCGCACCTATGATAGGTCGCGAAGTTTACAGCAAACTAGAGTGTCTTCCAGATCAAGATATTGTCCCCGCGTCTAACACAACGCTGCACGACATCGCCGATATAGTGTTTTGCGCCTTCAGAGAATTGTTTATCTGCGTAGTAGCAAAACTTTGTTGAGTCGTAAGTTTTTGCTTGTTTGTTATTTACTTCAACATTATTCGCTTCAGCAGCAATTGAAAAAACAGGTGCTAATAGCAAAACTGAAAAAATATATTTTATCATTTTAATTTCCTTTTTATTCAGCCCACAAAGCCTATGGGGTGTTTCATTTACATGTTAAGACGGGTATATCAACCGCAACAGCCAAGCTCTTATTACATTTCAACCTGCTCAGAAATTACCTAAAACAACTTAAAAGCAATAAAAACTGACTAATTTTAAATCGTACCTATTTCAATTCCAATGTCAATTATTTAACACCGACCACCGAATTCTAAAACTCTATAGAAGTCTTTAAGTATGATGCTAATCATATTAGCACTGGCCCTATTGAACTATATTTTATGTCTATATACGTGGAGGTATTCTTAGACTCTAATACTATAATCGCCAAATTGCTTTAAAGGTTTTACTCGCCAAATAGAAAAATAACAGCGGCATCAATACTAACTTCAGTACCAAAAGCGATACCACGTTTAAGAAGTCTATAAAAAGTGACTCAGCAGCATCGAGCATATCGCTAATACCACTAGAAACCGCTTTAATTGCTCGGCTTAGCGTCCCCTCATTGCTACCGTGAAGCTGCTCATTGAGCTTTTCGATTGCGTGTTGATGTTGATCTTTTTCTCTATTGATAAGCGCTATTTCAGTGTCGAGTTTTGTTTTATCGCTGGCCAATCGCTGCTGCTTTTCAATCAGTGGCTTAGCCTCTTCACTTTTGGTAAATGTTAGCCACTCGGATAAACTTCGGTTCGCTTGAGCCGCTTCAATATCACCTTCCAAAGCGGTAATTTCAGCATGTAGCTCGGTCGCTTCACCATGAAGACGGATCTGTTGTTTCGTCAATAGCGCTATTTGCTCACTATGGCTTTGCTTTTGACTGGCGATTTGAGCCTTTATTTTTACACTTTGTGTGCTGGTCTTTGTAGCTTGAGATTGAAAGAGGTCAACACTGCTCGACACCACTTCACTTTGTTTATTTATTTCTTGGTCCAGTAACAGTTGACTAGTGAGACCCGTCGATAGAATTACAAACGGAACCACAAAACGGATCAGTAGCATCGTGGCTAATATTTTAGTCCTTACCGTTTGCCAAAGTCCTAGATAGCAACACACGAAATACCCAATTACGGTGACGGTAAAAGCAACACTGAATAAAATATGAGTGGAAATAGTGTAGAGAATACGTTGTATAAACAAAGAGCCAATGGCTAGTTGCATCACATCAGAAATGTATTCGGCTAAATCATTGATAGGATCGAGTAGCTGCGCAGGCTGAATGCTTGCAACACCAATCCCAACCTCGGCAGATTGCAGCAAAGAAATAGCGCCATTTACCGTACGTGCTGAAGCATAGACAAGCGAAGACTGCAGTAGCGCATCATCAATAAAGGCCATCATGGCGGTATTAAACTCTGGCAACCAACTTATTACCACAAGGATGGCTAACAGAAAATATAACGCTATTTTTCCACTTTTTGTTTGCATATCAGCCTCAGCCTTTTAGCAGTTTTATTAAGCTTTATTCGCTTGCCCTAACACGGTAATAGTGCGCTCAATAAAACGGGTAAGCGCCCGCTCTGGAAGAAAAGGTTGTCGCCCTTCAAGATTAAACTGCGCTAATAAGCGCTTGATCTTAGCATCGTTCTTTATTTGCTCAACCGACTTACCCGCCTGATTCAAAATTTTAACCCGCTCAACCCAAGCGAATGTTTGAATTCTATGTTGTTCGAGTTCTCTTTTCGATGTAGGTTTGCCATGACCTGGCACTATCAACGTATTTTGATCGCCAATCGACAAAATCAAATCGACCGCTTTATTAAAACCCGTTAAGCCCCCGGCATAAAATGTTGGATGCCAGTTTGTGGTGTAAATGTCTCCGGTAAACAAAATATTGCTTGTAGGATGATAGAGGATGTTGTCATTGGCGGTATGTGAAACGGCTTGAGTATGCTTTATCACCCAAAGCTCCTTTAACCCTTGCGGGCTGTCAATAAGTGTAAAACCTTGCTGTTGGAAAAAAGCATTACCACCAGTATGATCCGAATGACTATGTGTGTTTAGCAGGTATTTTTTCTCGGTCTGAAAGCTATTCTGTATCAAATCATTGAGCTTTGGCAAATCCGCATCTTCAGTTGTAGGGTCAATGATCACCACTCCCCTTTTCGTTGCAAAGATCCCAATGTTTGTGCCATAACTTTTATCTCTGACGACTTTTGCTGTGTCAGATTGATAAAGCACTTCAAACTCACCGCTATAAGTTGGCTGAACAACAAATAAGCCCAATAAAATGAACGCCATAATAGACCGCATTTCACACTCCTTTATATTATTAGATTGCTCACGTTATAGCCATTATGACTTCTTTACAAGCCTATTTTCCTCTCGGTTTGATGGAGCGGCCAGGCTTTTCCTCAAGCGGTTTATCAGGCCATCTGTGTTTTGGATATCGACCACGCATTTCTTTGGCCACCTCAAAATAAGAAGTTTGCCAAAAGTTGCTTAAATCACTGGTGGTTTGGATTGGCCTTTTCGCTGGAGATAGCAGCTCAAATCGTACCGGGACTTGGCCGTTGGCGAGCGTTGGCGACGTCAATTGACCAAACATTTCTTGTAACACCACAGAAACGGTTGGCCCTTGGTGCTCATCGTAGCGGATCGCGACTCGCTTATCGCTTGGCGTGGTGTAAAACTCAGGTGCTTGCGCTTCGAGTTGCTGTTGCTGCTCCCAAGTGAGTGTCGCTTGAAGCAGGTTAAAAATATCCAGTTGCTTCAGTTGTTTGATAGTATTTACGCCCGTCAAATAGGGCAATAACCAAGTATCAAGCTGCGCTATCAAACTTGCCTCAGATATCAGTGGGAAGGTATCTAGCTGCTCACTTAACCATTTAGCTCGAGCGAGCCAAGCGTGACTTTTTGCCGACCAATTGAGTATACCAAGCCCTTCCGATGTGAGGATATCCCTTACACATTGGGCAAACGCTTCTTTGGGGATCTGACTCAGATTTTGCTCTTTTAATACCAGAGCATGATATTTAACTTGTTGCCGGCCCTGAACCGCTTCTTTTTTACTATCCAGTTGATACTGCACCGCCTCACTCAAGTATGGCGCTAGCTGCTCAAGTAATGTGCCCTTTTCGATTGCGCAGCTTAGAAATACTAAGCCATCCTTATTTTTGCCATCCACATCACAAACAATCAAATAGGTCTGACCTTGCAGCGGATCTCCGTCACGTAATGTTACCCCCCGACCATTCGCAAGCAAGTAGCGGTTATCCCCTTGAGGACGTTTTTGCGCAGCTCTGTCAGGAAAGGCATGGAGCAATAAAGTGGGCACTAAGGTTTGAATATCTACAAGGGTGATTGCTTCACTCTTGAGCCTAACTCCTAGTTTGTGTGCAAATGATTTGGCCAATTTTACGGCCTGCTCTGCGGCAGCTCTGTGCAAACGATATGCTTTGGCGGTACGGGTACGGTCTTGCACAAACTCAATCAACGCCAATACTCGCTCAAATATATCGCTTGTGTTGGCTTGTACTACAATATCGCGCTCGCTCAATATTGCCGCCAAAAAACAAGCTAGTTGTTGCGCAATTGGCGTCTCACATCGCAGTAGCATGCTGGCAAGACGAGGCGAAACACCCAGTTGTAGTGCACGCTGCCCAGCAGTTAACACTTTATTATGCGCATCGACCAAGCCAAGCGACTGATTCAATTGACAGGCCACCGAAAAATGTTGCATCGGTGGCGGTGTTAGCCAATTCGCGTCCTTGTATTGTGTCACTCCCCACGCACTTAGCTCTAACGCTAAGTCAGAAAGGTCAGTGGTGGTTATTTCTTCTGGCTGAAAGTCACTTAAATTATTATGCTCACTTTCGCGCCAAAGACGTAAACACTGGCCCGCTTGTAGACGACCTGCACGTCCTGCACGTTGTGTTGCTGATGCCTTTGAGATCATCACCGTATCTAGCCGCGAGAGACCGCTTTTAACGTCATAGGTTAAGCGTTTTTCAAGGCCAGAATCTATAACCATAGTGATCCCGGCTATGGTCAAACTGGTCTCAGCAATATTGGTCGCAAAAATAACACGTCTTGATGCACTGGCGCTTTTACTGAGCACCTTTTCTTGTTCAGATAAGGGTAATCCGCCGTACAAAGGCAGAAGCTCAACATTACTTTGTTCAAGCTCTTGGCACGCCTGAATGCAGCGCTGAATATCAGCCTGCCCGGGGAGAAATACCAATACATCGCCATCGCTTTGTAGAGTGAAAGCATGGCGCAGCGCACTTAACACATGATCTGCCAAGTAACGACTCGCTTTACCGACATATTCAATTTCAACTGGATAAGTTTTACCAGGACAAGATAACCTTGGTGCGCCATCCAAATAATTCGATAAAAGCTCGGTGTCTATCGTTGCAGACATCACCAGTAATTTGAGATCGTCGCGATACGCTTGTTGCACTTCAAACGCGAGCATTAAAGCTAAATCCGCATGAATCGAACGCTCATGGAATTCATCGAAAATAATAAGTGCAACATCACTGAGTTCAGGATCCGCTTGAAGACGGCGAGTCAATACGCCTTCGGTGACGATTTCCAAGCGGGTGTTGGATGAAACACGTTGCTCGTTTCGAATTTGATAGCCTACTCGCTCGCCGACCGATTCTCCCAGCTGTTTGGCTAAATAGGTCGCAATAGATTTTGCCGCCACACGACGTGGCTCAAGCATAATTATTTTTTTACCTGAAAAAATATCAGCTTGCAGTAAACGCAGCGGCACTAAGGTCGACTTACCTGCGCCGGGTTCGGCCTGTAATACCAGACGGTTATCATTGGTTAAAGTGGAAATGATCTCGGGGATGAAGGCTTCAATCGGCAGCAAAACTATAACGCTTTATTATTCTATCTTGTTCAAGATGATACACCTAAACTGGATGTCTCCAAACAACCGAATTCGCTTATCGGGTATTACAAGCATAAATAAGATCGGATAAATTTGACCACGTTTTTAATTTGCCCGCTTGTAAATATGAGCGTAGGTTTTGCACCACGTGCTCTGCCGGACTTTGCATTTCCTCGCTTCCGGTATGGACTCCAACCCAAGCGTTACGATGAGATTCTTTCGCAAGATATAAACCACCGTCGGCTAACTCCAACACATGCTCCCAGCTAAGCTTATCTGGTTGTGTTGGATCAAACGGGAACGGAGCAAAACCAATTGAACAAGTACAGTTGATAGTTTGATCGTTCACCACAAATGGATAGCTCTCCACTTGGCGACGGATCCGCTCTGTCACTTCGTGCGCAGCCGCTCTGTCCATATCTGGCATCACCAGCAAAAACTCTTCCCCACCCCAGCGCACTAGAATATCTGACTCTCGAGTGCATTGCTTAAGGATTTCAGCAAAGTCTTGCAACACGATATCTCCTGCGGCATGACCAAATCTGTCATTGATACTTTTAAAGTGATCGATGTCGACAATCACAAAAATTAAATCGGCATTCTGTTGTGTTTGCGGAATTTGCCACTTTTGCCTGTACACTTCAATGGTGCCATCAATCACGCTAAAAAAATGATGCCGATTACTCAGTCCAGTCAAGCTATCAGTGAAACTAAGGGTTTGCAACCGCTTGTTTCGCTCCGCTAATTCCTCGGTCCGCTGCGCAACCTGACTCTCTAACAGCTTGGTGTAACGGCGATTTTGCCAGCGCCAATAAAAAACCAGCACTAAAGTAAACACCAGCAAGGCTATCAATAACCAACGTTGCTGGCTTAATCTTGCGTTTTCTATCTGTTGCTGATGCGCCATAATTTGCTTTGCCTGCTGAGCATTATCTCGCTCAAGCTCATTAAGCGCCTGCTTTTGTTGCGCGAGAGAATACTGCGCTTCTAGCTTCAGCAGTTTGTTATTACGCTTTTGCAAATTCAGTGACTGCTCGGTAACGGCATAGCGTTTTAAATAACGATGCGCTTGCTGATAGTCTCCAAGCTGGGCATAAGCTGAAGCCAGTATCCATTGCAACTGAGATTGAAAAAGTAAAAAACGTGTGCCGAGTGTATCTCTCAGCCCTGCCTGAGCTAAATCGATTGAAGTTGCAAAATCACCACTTTGTAAAGCCACTCTGGCACGCTGCACCGCTGCCATAATCCGCATTCTTTGGTTTTGAACCAAATAACCTGCATTGTCTAACTCATCTAGAATTTGTTTGGCTGATAAATATTCACCGAGCTGTAAATGAGCCCAAGAGCGTGTGAGCTTTAATTGCGCTAGTGTCTCCTGTCGAATACCTGAATTCTCTGGTACGAAAGAAGACTTAAGCGCTAAACGATAAGCGCCCTTATCCATATTCAAGCGCGACTGCCATAAACTGATATCGGCTTTTATCTGGGCATTATCATCAATTTGCTCAGCCAGTACTGACGCTTTATCCAAATAGCGCTGCGCTAATTCATAGCTCTCTAAGTCAATATCAAGGTGAGCGATGGCGAGATAGGTGTTTGCCTTTAAAAACGTATTGTTATCGGCTTCGGCCAACTGCAACGCTTGTTGGTGCAAGTCCAGACCATCTTCAAAATCACCAAAATGCTGAACTATACTACCTTCTAACAGTAATGCTTTGATTTGCAGCGGCTTATTACCTTGCGTACGCGCTTGCTCTCGCAGCGCTCTGATGTCCGGTAACAAAGACAAGTCATAATCTTGTTCAGCCGACACTTGTAGCGCATTTAAATTGCGCTGTATTTGTTCCGATGATTCGTAAGCAAAACCACAAAATGTAATTAGCCCACTCACCAATATGCAAAGCGATACCACAGCTGGCTGCATTAGTCTCCTCCCACCAGCATTTCAGCGTTAGCTACCTGCCAATTCGCTACTTTTTTGTTGATAAAACCGGACTCTGTCAACGCCCGTTTAATCACGCCTCGTCGTTTAAGGATTTTTAACCCACGATTGAGTGCCGCAAATATTTGCACGCCTTCAGGATGATTTTTACTGACGACAAAATGCCGAGAGTCTGGCAAGACAACCTTAATATTTTCGATTGGGACATATTCTTTACCTTCAAAATTTAAAGTTAAAGAATCACTCACGCTAAAATTAATCAACATAGTGTCGACGACATCACTTTCTACCATTGCCAACATGGTTTCCCACGGGCCAATAAAGCTCACCATGTGTAAATCTGTATTCATCAAGGCACGCCAATCCACTTCCCATTGCGGGTTAGATACCACATTCAGCTGCCGAAGCTGTGAAAGCGGCGTTTGCTGCAGTGCGACATTACGCTTGGTGACGTAAAGCCCAGCTTCGTAATCTCCAACTTCAACAAGCGGATCTGAGATAAATAATGACCCGCGATAGTCCACGATATTTTCATGCCAAACACTGCGAGCAAGGATTAAGCTTTCCCCAGCGATCAGATCAGAAAACTCTAGAATATTCACCGAAGGTTTTGGATTAAATACGACTTTACGTGTTTCACCACCAAGAAACAGGGCCTGCTGTAATAGCACCATTTCGATGATTTCAACATGAGAACCTTTGGTGGTTGGGAAAAAAGAATCAACGTCTAAGACATCACGACCCGCAAGAAAGTGCTCATAACGCTGACTGAAATTTTCGCTACTGATTATATCAACAACCAGCTGATTGCTCCCCCAACAGAGATTGGAAATAAAAAGGAGTGAAGACAGCCACTTCATCTTCATTGTTGAGTAAAGCCTTATTATTAACAGTTATTCAAATCAGTATACTTGAATTTAGCGCGCTCTGTTAACCACTAAACAACATATTCTAATGAATTTGGATTTACTGCTAGCACACAGGTAAGTAGCCAGACTTGAGTCCGAATTTAAGGAACAAAATTATGCTTGACGTAAATGAAAAAAACATTTAGTTTCTAAATTAACAACAAAGCAAAAGGAAATTAAAATGTTAAACATAAAATTAAATAAAAAATCAATTAAACAACTTGCAACTTCTAACCGCCTAGATAATAAAATGACACCTCTAGTGAATGGTGCAAACGGATCTATCTGGGAAGATCCTACTGCAAGCCATTTTCATATGTCTTGCGAAAATGGTGGTGGATGTAAATCGGCTAGAGGAGATACTTGCCGATAAAAAGTTCAGCAAAATAGGCCTCGCGTTAGTGAGGCCTATTTTTAGGCATCAATATGCGCTATTCATACCCTAAGTTAGGACCAAGCCAACGCTCCGCTTCTTCTAGCGACATAGCTTGACGCGCAGCATAGTCTTCTACTTGATCTCTTTGAATACTCGCAACGGCAAAGTACTTAGAATCTGGATGCGAGAAATACCAACCCGACACCGCTGCTCCCGGCCACATGGCGTATGAGCTAGTCAGCTTCATACCGATACGGTTTTCGATATCTAACAGCTTCCAAATTTTTTGTTTCTCTGTGTGTTCAGGGCACGCAGGATACCCTGGCGCTGGACGGATCCCTTGATAGTTTTCACGGATAAGTTCTTCGTTACTTAGCGCTTCATCCGCCGCAAATCCCCAGTGCACTTTACGCACTTGCTCATGTAAGTATTCAGCAAATGCCTCGGCTAAGCGATCTGCGACCGCTTTAATCATGATCTTGTTGTAATCATCTTGCTTGGCATCAAATGCGTCCGCTAAGTCATCTTCTTCAAGACCACCAGTGACGGCAAATGCACCGAAATAATCAGGCGTGCCTTTAGGTGCAATATAATCCGACAAACAATAGTTAGGGAAATCGTTTTTTTCGGTTTGCTGACGCAGCTGACATGACGTAACCAAGACTTCGCTACGCGACTCATCGGTATAAATTTCAATATCATCACCCACGCGGTTAGCAGGGAACAACCCAATCACACCCAGTGGCTGCAAAGTACCCGCTTGTTCTAACTGATCTAACATGACATTGGCATCATGAAACAGTTTTTGCGCCTCTTCACCAACCACTTCGTCTTTTAGAATACGTGGATATTTACCGGCCAATGACCAGGTCATAAAAAATGGCGTCCAGTCGATATAATCACGTAGCGTTTTAATGCTCACGTCTTTAAACTCGGTGATCCCCAACTTATTTGGCACCGGTGGCGTGTAGCTTTGCCAATCAAGTTTTACCGCATTATCGCGAGCTCGCGCCAAGGTAACCGGTTTTGAACGTGGCTTTTTACGCGCCTGCTGCTCCCGTACTTTGACATATTCGTCCGCGGTTTTTGCTAAAAACTCTGGCTTTTGGGTTTTACTTAACAGGCTAGATACCACACCAACCGCACGACTGGCGTTGTTGACGTAAATCACACCTTTGTCGTACTGAGGTTCAATTTTAACCGCCGTATGTGCTTTCGATGTGGTTGCACCACCAATGAGTAGAGGAATATCAAAGCCGCGACGCGTCATTTCTTTCGCAACATGCACCATTTCATCAAGGGATGGCGTAATAAGACCAGACAGACCAATAACATCAGCGTTTTCGTCAATGGCCGTTTGCAGAATTTTCTCTGCCGGCACCATCACACCCAAGTCCACGACTTCGTAGTTATTACATTGCAGTACCACGCCCACGATGTTCTTACCAATGTCGTGTACATCGCCCTTAACCGTGGTCATGATCACTTTACCGTTGCTTGAGCCTTCTTCTTTTTCGGCCTCAATGTAAGGGTCGAGGTAGGCAACCGCGCGCTTCATCACTCGAGCAGATTTCACCACTTGAGGCAGGAACATTTTGCCCGCGCCAAACAAGTCGCCAACCACGTTCATGCCATCCATCAGTGGCCCTTCAATCACTTGAATTGGCTTATCAAACTGTTGCCGACAGGCCTCGGTATCCTCGTCGATAAACTCGGTGATCCCTTTAACTAAGGCGTGCTCCAAGCGTTTTTCAACTGGCCAAGAACGCCACTCTAAATCTTCCTGTTTTTCGGCTTGCGCCATGCCCGAGTATTTAGGCGCGATTTCAACCAATCGCTCGCCAGCACCGGCGTCGGTATTGAGGATCACATCCTCAACGGCATCACGGAGCTCTTTTGGAATATCGTCATACACGGCTAACTGACCGGCATTGACGATCCCCATATCCATGCCCGCTTTAATCGCATGGTAAAGAAACACAGAGTGGATCGCTTCACGCACCGGGTTATTACCACGAAAAGAGAAAGAAACGTTCGATACGCCCCCTGACACTTTACAGTGCGGCAGGTTTTGTTTAATTTTGCGCGTGCCCTCGATAAATTCTACGGCATAGTTATCGTGCTCTTCGATACCCGTAGCGACCGCGAAAATATTGGGGTCAAAAATAATGTCTTCTGGCGGAAACCCAAGCTCGTCAACCAAGATTTTGTAAGAACGCTGACAGATCTCAAACTTTCGTTCTGCGGTTTCCGCTTGACCAACTTCATCAAATGCCATCACCACCACAGCAGCACCAAAGCGCTTAATGATTTTAGCTTGGTGGATAAATGGTGCCTCACCCTCTTTTAAAGAGATTGAGTTTACAATGGCTTTACCTTGAATACATTTCAGGCCCGCTTCAATAACTTCCCATTTAGACGAGTCGACCATGATGGGAACTTTAGAAATATCCGGCTCTGACGCTATCAGATTAAGAAACTTCACCATCGCAGCTTTTGAGTCCAACATGGCTTCATCCATGTTGATATCGATCACTTGCGCGCCGCTTTCAACCTGCTCTCTAGCAACATCCAGCGCGGTTTCGTAATCTTCTTCTAAAATTAAGCGCTTAAATTTTGCCGATCCCGTTACATTGGTACGTTCACCGACATTGGTAAATACTGCTGTTTGTGTCATGGTGAATTCCTAATTTAAGTTACAGGCTTCAAGACCTGCCAAACGCATCCGCACTTCGATGTTAGGCAAGCTACGCGGCTGGGTTTGTGCAAGGCCTCTCGCGAAGGCGCGAATATGTTCAGGCGTAGTGCCACAGCAGCCGCCAACAATATTGATAAACCCTTCGTTACCCCAATCGATAATCTCTTTTGCCATGTCGTCGGCGTCTAGGTCGTATTCACCAAATTCGTTAGGAAGCCCTGCGTTTGGATGCACAGAGGTAAAGGTCTCACAAACCCGTGACAGCTCTTCTACATATTGTCTTAATAAATCAGGGCCTAGCGCGCAGTTGAGGCCGATAGAGATTGGCTTAATATGGCGAATGGAGTTATAAAACGCCTCGGTGGTTTGCCCTGATAGCGTGCGACCGGAAGCGTCGGTGATCGTGCCCGAGATCATAACAGGCAGAGTGACGCCCGCTTGCTCGAACGCTTCTTCTACACCGTAAGACGCGGCTTTGGCGTTGAGCGTATCAAAAATAGTCTCAATCAAAATAAGATGAGCACCGCCCTCGATAAGAGCAAGCGTTGATTCGACATAAGCTGCAACCAACTTGTCAAAAGTGATATTGCGAAAGCCTGGGTCGTTTACATCTGGAGAAATCGAACAAGTTTTTGACGTTGGACCAAGCACACCTGCCACATAGCGAGGCTTGCTAGGATCTTTGGCGGTAAATTCATCACATACCGCACGTGCAAGCTTCGCCGATTCAAGATTAATCTCACGGCTTAGACTTGCCATGTCATAATCTTCCATCGAGATGGTGGTAGCATTAAAAGTATTGGTTTCAATGATATCCGCGCCAGCAGCTAGATAATCGCGATGGATCTGTTTGATTATCTCAGGCTGCGTCAAACTTAGCAGATCGTTGTTGCCTTTGATAAGGACATGCCAATCTTTAAAGCGCTCACCGCGATAGTCTTGCTCTTCTAATTTATGCTTTTGGATCATGGTTCCCATTGCACCATCTAAGATCAGAATACGTTGCTGCATCGCTTGCTTAAGCTGCTCTGCTATTTGCTCACCGTTTACGGCTACATTATTCGGCATAATTGTTAGTCCTTACATCTTGGCTAACTAAGTTAATATCATAAGGTGTGGTTTGGTAAACATAGTAGTTTAACCAATTTGAGAATAACAAGAATGCATGACTTTGCCATGTCTTAGATGGACGTTTGTTGGTGTCATTCTCAGGAAAATAGTTCTCAGGCTGCGGTGCGTTGGCCATTTTTTCACAATCGCGAAGATATTCTTTTTGTAGCGTATCGGCGTCGTATTCAGGATGACCGGTAATATATACTTGGCTACCTGAGTGATTTTTAATTAAGTAAGCGCCCACTTTTTCAGAGCCCGCTAATACTACTAGGTCTTTACACGCGTTAATTTTATCGATGTCGATGTGGCCATAGCGCGAGTGTGGCACCAAAAACTCATCATCAAAACCACGAGTGAGCGCCCCGTGGTCAAAGTAGCAGTGGTGTTTAAATACGCCACACAGTTTGTCATTTTTGAGCGCTCGCTTTAACCCATAATGGTGATACAAACCGGCATGTGCGGCCCAACAGGAGAACAGGGTTGAAGTAACATGGTGCTCAGCCCAATCAAAAAACGCCTGTAATTCCTGCCAATACACCACATCGTCATATTCAAGATGCGCCAGCGGCGCACCGGTGACGATCAAAGCGTCATAATTTTGTTCTTTTACATCCGAAAAATAGCGGTAAAACATATCTAGATGTTGCTCTGAGTTTACAGAGCTACGGTGGGTGTCTAGTCGCAACAAATCAACGTTCACCTGCAAAGGGGTATTTGCCAGTAATCGGATAAATTGCACCTCAGTCTCCACCTTATTCGGCATCAAGTTTAATATCGCGAGCCGCATTGGGCGGATCTCTTGCGTTGATGCACGACTTTGTGGCATCACGAACACATTTTCATGACGCAATTGGGCAATGGCTGGGAGTTCGTCGGTGACGGTGATTGGCATGCGCTGCTCCAGACTAATCGAATGGCATTATTATGGACAAAAACTGGAAAATTTCAACCTCTAGATGTATGGACGTCTAAACATTTTCGGTAATAATTTTATGTCTCACCTCTCACTGATTATTTCAATTTATGTATACTTGCCACCATATTAATAAACACAAGAAGCTTGGTATTTATGATTGGTATTGGCGAAGCGGCAGCGATTGCGGCGGCTGGGGTATGGGCTGGCTCAACTATACTCTACAAACGATTTAGCCATCATCTTAGCCCATTTGAGTTGAACGTCAGCAAAGGCGTCATCGCTTCTGCTTTGATGATCTTGTGTTTGCTCATCGCAGGTGATGCTATGTACCCGACCTTACTCTCGAGCTGGGGCTGGCTGATAGCCAGTGGGGTACTGGGCATAGCGATTGGTGACAGCGCCTACTTTGCCGCACTTAGAAATATAGGTCCTGCTCGCACTTTGGTTATTGAAAGTCTTGCACCTGCCATCGCGGGGATCTTAAATATTGTACTTCTTGGTGTTTATCTCAGCGCATCCGCTTGGCTCGGCATTGCAGTGACGACCGTTGGCGTGATGCTGGCGATTAAGCCAAGTAGAAGCCAGCCAGTGCTAGACAAAAAACACTATCTCTTGGGAGTCTGTTTTGCACTCACGGCTGCCATTTGCCAAGCGGCGGGTATGGTACTTTCCAAAGGTGCGCTAAATAACGAAAGCATTAGTAGTTTGTGGGCGGCACTTATCCGCTTGGGCTCCGGCACCCTATTTGTGGCCTTTATTGTTGTTTGTTTGCGATCACAAAGCCTGTTTAAAGCACTCACACTTAAACAAATCGACGGTAAAAACTGGTTATTCGTTGCAGTGTTTTTTGGCACCTTTATTGGGCTGTGGCTACAGTTGATTTCCGTTAATCATACTGATCCCGCTATCGCACAAACCATCTTTGCAACGGCACCGCTCATGGTCATGACGATTGGGCTACTGCGCAGAGAAGCGATTACTAAGTCTATGATGTTTGGAGGCCTAATTGCTTTGGCTGGAGTATTTTTATTGCTAAAAGGATAGCCAATATACACACTTAATATGTGTGCATATTGGCCTCCATCTAATGCGTTGTCTGCAACCGCCTGACCGTATCAAGTGTAGTCTGGTCATACTGATAAATTTAAACATTTGCTGCTAACCAGTTGTGAAATCCAAAAAAATAGTCAACCTGAGATTTGTTAAAGGCAGACACGACTTTTTGTTACCACTATATTAATATGTAAAAACAATGTATCTAGACTAATATTTATGCCTTTGCTTTTAGCTTTACTGCTCGTTGTGTTACCGGCGCATGGTTCAGAATGCCCAAGTGCTAATAATGCTAACCTCACAAGCCAAATTTTGTCTTGTAAGCAACATCTTGAAACGCTTGAACCCAACGGTGCCCAAGCTTTTGATGCACACCTTGAGCTTGTTAGCTTGTATCGTCGAGTGGGTGACATAAAGCTCAGCAATCAAATACTGGATGAGTTGATAACATGGAAGTTAACCACACTCCAACGCTTTCAGGTGTTAAGACAAAGTGGTATTAATCGTTATCGCCAGCGCAATTATATTCAAGCGCTTAAGAGCTTCCACGAAGCGCAAACGCTTGCGGCTAAGTTGCAACAAAACGAACTCCTGGGTAAATCAGCAAACGATTTAGCTAATGCTTATCAGGCACTCGGAGATCTAGATACCGCCCTTACTTTATTTTTAGAAAGCTACCAAATAGCGAAAGCAACCAATGACCTGCAGAGGCAAGCGATCACACTTAATAATTTAGGGAATGTGTCGAGGGATATTAATCAGTTGGATGATGCCATTCTCTCGTTTCGTCAAGCCCATGCGCTCCACCAGCAAGCTGGCGACCAAGTCAAAGCGAATCACACCTTGCTAAGCATCGCGGAGGTATTTTACAAAAAGCGCGACTACAACAAAGCAACTGAAATCATTGAAGATTTACTTCAACCTTTGACACAAAGCGGTGCCTATACTCAATTGTCTCGAGCCTATTTATTATTGGCCGAAATTGCCATTGCTCAAAATCATATCACTCTGGCACAACAGCAACTCGCTTCATTCAAACGCACTCGGCAACTAATTCAACACGGTAAAGTGGATCAGCGAGCACTGCTTATTGAAGCCAAACTCAAGCAGCTTGAGGGCGATAACCTAACAGCACAAACGTTACTTAAACAGGGGCTTGAAGCACATAATCAGCAAAATAGTCAGCTTACGGAGTTATTTTACATTGCTTTATTGCAGTCCCAACTACAAACACACGCTTATAAAGAAGCGGTAGAGACCGCACAGCGTTATAATGACATGCTTAAAAGTAGTCGTATACAAAGTGAGAACCTTTATCAATTTCGCCTCCAAAGCGCTAACGTCTTGGCCGCACCTAAGCAACAAACAGAGACAAATATTGTGTCTCATATATTCATCGGGCTTATCGCATTTTTAGCAGGTGTGCTGGTTACTTACTGCGTTATTCGCTATACCACCCGCACCGGCACTCATGGATTGCACAGTAAACATACGAGCATTGACGAACAAGCCGCAAGACTATTGATGGTTGAGGTGATGACGCTCACTTTGGCACTTTGGGAGCAAAATAGTGGCAAAACTCGTGTCGAATTAGCGGAAGAAAGCAAAGTATGGAAAGTGAATATCGATGATGGTCGCTTACGAGTGCGTACTCTTGAACGCTATCTTAATATCAAAACGCTGCCCAAAAAGCCGCGTATTCGAAATATTGTTACCACGGCACAATATGTACTCACTCAATGCCAAGAAGACGCTAATCTCGATACCGTGCCTCTTTCTCAAAAAGTTGCACAACTGGAACAAATCTTAGCTTGCTCCAACGCGGCTTAATATCTACAACAAAGGGGCTTCCGCCCCTTCTGGTATTAACAGGCCCTAGTTAACCGTAACAGTCTCACATAAATAACATGCTAAAGTCACGCCCATACCGGCCTCATATTCTTGGTGATGGCGATCTCCTTTGAATTCAAAAGGTCCTTCGAAGCGTGGATACACTGTCATATCAGGCTTTAAGCTATTACTAAAGCCTTTCATATTTTGATGTAGGGATTGACACATTTTATTACCCATATCATAAGCAAGCCGCCAATCATCAAACTGGCCACAATCTAGTTGTGGTGTAATGCGACCAGAAATACTTTGCTTGGGACTTGTGCAAACATTACTTCCTTCACTGTGTAAATATTTAAAGGTTCCAGCAGTTAATGTCATTTTACCTAGCAAAATCGTTTGCCGCTTTGGACATCTCGCCCCATCAGCAACTTCGAGCTGCGCTATCATTTCTGGGCTATGGGCTTGTACAAAGCTCGCAATCAAAGTTGCTCCCAATACTACTATTACTCGTCTCATAACTGTCTCCTTATTGGTTATGACACCGTTACTCGATTGCGAATGTACTCACGCTGAGACTCCAATAACGGCGATAGCAAAATCCTGCCTCAAGCGCATATTGATTGCAGCAAAAGTTACGGGGCAATTGGGTAAATTCGGGTAAAAGTATATGCAAAATTTTGATATTTAAGTTTTTATTTATCACTATTTGATATCAAAACTTACCTAGCCTAATGCGTCCGCTTAATACCAAAGGTTTTACCCAAGTTGACCCTAACTGGCCCTACAACCTCCTATTCAATCGCTGAAAAAGTTTCCAACATCACAAGGCAAGTTAACAATGCATGAGGCATGTTGACTCAGCACAACGATGAAGGAATAGAAAAATGAAACAGAGAAATTTCACCCCCAAATTAGTCAGCCTAGTTACCAGCACTTTGTTGCTGGGTAGTATTTCGCTGCAAGCCGCAGAAGAATATGGAGAAATGGCACCCTCTCAAGTAAGCCCAGAAGCGTGGCAAGCCATTTCAAACTGGTCTCAAGACCGTGTTTCCTTGCTTGAATATATCTCCGACAACGACGAAGAATATGAATTAGACCGCTATGTCGATAGCTTGATCCGCGACTATCGAGATGGGGAGATGCTAAGCCAAGCAAAAGCATTAGATCAAAACGTATTATCAGCATGGGAAAATGCTTTTACCGAGCAAGCGCCTGAAGACAACTTTTTCTTTACTCGATATCTTATTCAATTTAAACCGACGGTATTCGAAAAATGGACACAACAGCAAAAAGTGCCAACACTCAGCCAACATTTAGAGCGAAATGCACCGCAGCTTTACAGCACTTGGCATAAGGAATACGCAGCGCCTAAACGTAAAGGGCTCTCGGTACTTGAATACGATAGGACGCTACCGTCAGATATTCTTGCCGAATTAAAAGAATTGCTGACTAAAAAACCCATCTTCGGACCTAAGTCACAATGCTCATGTCAGATGGTGACCCCTTCAACCAGCACAGGCCAAGTGGTCACTAACTACCCATCAACCCAAACGCCTTGGAGCACATCCACCAGCGATGGTAGTGGTTTTTCTAAGCACCATGCTTATGTCAATACCTCAGCCTACGGCGCCTTTCACTCAGCTAAGGGGAAACGTTGGTCAAAAAATAAAGCGCTCAGTTTCGACAACACCTCAGCCCATAACTCGACAGAGTTCCACGTCAAAATGTTGTGTGCAGACACAGGGGGATTTGCATGTAATCAAAGTAATGCCTGCTCGGGCAATTTAGAAGTCAGAGGCACTTATTCAGCTCGCTACCATGTAACCGGGCAAGCTAAAAAAATCTGGTCAAAAGGGACCAACTCACATGCGACAGACGGCGCAAAATTTGCGGTCGATTTGCCAGGAGCTGCACCTGAAGTCATCTTGTTTAATAAAGCCGGTGGCGCAGCCATGGGATACAACACCACATGGAATTTGAACTCCACCATTGGAGTCGTCAAAGCCGCACTTGGCATTACTTCTGCAATCGTCAATGGTAACCCTGGCAGCTTGCTGGACGGTCAATTGGCCGATGCGCTTATCACCAACTTGGCAGGCATGATCACGCGTTCAGGTAATCAAGCCAGTGTTACCACCACAATGCGCGCGCGCTTTGATTCGTCCGATGTCAGTCCTTTCTTGTTGCAACCCAATGAGGTGTATCACTTTACCCTTGATTCAAAAGGTCGGGTGCAAGCCAGAGGCTACGGTGGTTATTCGGACAGTCATTACGAATATGGTAGCTCAGGCGCGGTGACGTATGCGGCAAATCACTTTACCTGTGGCAGCAATGTCAATGCTCCAGCACCAACAGGGTTATGGTTCTATTCGTCACAATCCGGTCCTGATAGCGATGCGTCGTTACGTAGCGACGTTGAAAACTGGCTCTCTGTGCAGCTCAACAAACCCGTTAATGCGGGCCAACGCCAAGGCATCATTCACTAGGTTTTTGTTAAGGGCGGCTATGCGCTGCCCTACTCCAATAAGGAAAGATTATGAATAAGTTCATCGCCACCACGCTTACCTGCTGGGCTTTGTCTTTAAGTGTTAATGCCTCAGCAGAGTCAGAGCACTACGATACATCAACCCTACCGCTCTTATTTCACGCAGGACAACAAGGTTATCAAGCCCTTTCACCTTGGTATTCTTTTCAATATCAGGACCAAAGGATCACCTTACAAACATGCGCAGAAGATGCCTGCAAACAAACGCTGCAATTTCCCCAGTTAGAGCAAACCGCACCATTCAATAGCGAGACGTATGAGCCCAGCTATCAAGGTGAAGCTGGAAACATGAAAAAGTTAGAGAGTTACTCTCAACTCCAGCTCGGTTATCTAAAAGAAAACAGACTCTATGCCAGCGGCAATCAGCGGCGCTTACTGTTCACGTTACAACTCGCGTCGGGTAAAGCTGAGTTACCCTTTGTTTTTAATGATAACTATGACGAATCTCTGACAAAAGATAAGTCATCCCTTACTCGAAGTTCCCCCTCCTGCGCCAAAGCCTGTAATACCACTTGGCAAGCATTTAGCGTGGATAAATCTGGCCAATATAGTCCGGCTATTTTTGTTCGAGATGAAACCGGAAATTGGCTTATTCAAAGTACTCACGACGCTATTCGCATTGAACTTACCACTTTAATCGGACAATATCAGCCACCGGCGCTGCGTCATCACCACAATGACACCACACAGTCTAGTTATCCGTTGAGTGACGATAGCTTAATCGTCACTCGCCAAGCTGATAGCGTATCTCGTCACATACTTAACCAAACTCAGGTTGTTGGCCTAAGTGATAAGCATTGGTTGCTGCTTCAAAATACCGACCTCACCCTCACGGATACCAACTCAAATATTCAAGCCAAGCGTCCAATCGCACAACTTGAGCTATCACGCCCACTGGCAAGCTATCTTGATAACGATCGCTTATATTTATTGGGGTTATCACCAAGAGACGCTGTGATTAAACCATCGCAGCAAACGATTATGACGCAGTATCCAAAGCTTCATGAAGACGCCCTCGTTGCCACCTCTCTACTAGAACTAGATTTAGAACTACAGGTTATTTCGGCCACAACGGTATTTATTCCTGACACCGAGTTTGCTGATATTCGCATTACTCGCAATGCTTGGGGAATATTGGTTAGCTCCGGCGAAGTTTCGGCACGTTCAACAACACATACATATGAAAGCAATCAATCGGCATCAGCAATGTCTGGCTGCCCGATGATAGCCAATGGCTATGGTTATGGCTTGCTATGCTGGAAGGCGTTAAATAACCCAACACTCACCTATACTCCCAATGCCGCAAGCACAATGATCCCAACGACGGTAGTTGACAACACAACGCCAAATCTAATGAATCAATTAGAAAACAATCAATATGGGATTATTTTTAAAAATGGGGCAACGCCAACCGATCCGGGTGGAGTGTGGACTCATCCAGATAATGTTGCCACCAGTAAGGAAGATTTAGGGTTGGCTGTGGCCATGTACCATTATCGCTGGGGTTCACCTGTCGCGGCAAATATCGTCTACCCATCAGGAAGTCCCGCACAGCCAGTGATGTTTAGAAAGGTGGAATATCAAGCGGCGAATAGCAGTAATTTGCCACATAATGTTTGTAATCATTTTGCTGCCAGCTCAGGTTACCCTGAGTATCAGGCGGCTGATGCTTGTATGACACAGCCAGGTTTTGGCCTATTTAGCCTCGAAGATCTTACCTTCGACCGTTGGCAAGGGGGGAATTATTATCCGAATCAAACAGTCAGTGGGCAGGACAATTCTTGGTTTCCTTGGTATACCAACTTTGTTGGCGATCCACCGGTAATAGAAATCTTTGAGCAGGCCTCGAGTGCTGAAATGCTTGCACGATTGCAATTTAACCTAGCGCAGTTTGGTAAAATCAACCAAGACACCTATGTTAACGGCACGCGCTTTAGCCAAGACACAGTCACCGGCTTCTACCGCTGCAAACACCAATAATCAGGCGAAAATAAGGATATTCGTATTCAAGACTCGCAAATTGTTAACAATGCATTAAACTTCATTCAACTGTTCAAAAAGGAATGAAGTCATGCGCATCATCATCGCCATTGCGACGCTCAATTTAATTGCTTGTAGCAGCACGTTTGCAGTCCAACAAGCGAATACCAAAGTATTAGGCGCTTACTCAATGTTTGCGCCTTCCACTACTGAAGCCCCAAATATCTACGCGCGCGTCGTTGTTGACGGCGTACTCAACGACGCCAATCAATGCCCAAGCTTGCTCTTTGGTAAAAAATCCATGCCGATGCAGTTGCGAGCAATGCGTCCAGACCAAACACACTTTCCGGTTTCAGTATGTGAAGCAAAAATCTCCCCAAACACGGCTTATACCGTCAGTGATAGCCAATTCTCGTTAGCACCCGTGACATTCGATCCGAATAAAATTGCGGTTTTTGGCGACACTGGCTGTAAGTCATCCGTTTGCGAAAACAACACTGCTGCCGAGCCGTTTAAAACCCTCGCAGAGCAAGGGGCAAAGCAACAACCACAATTGTTGCTCCATATGGGGGATTTCAACTACCGAGGCACGGGTGGTGCGATTTCCGGTGATACCTATGCTTATGACGCAGGCGATGGTGGATATGGTGGTACTAGCTGCGGTCTTAACGATACCTACTACAGTCAAAACGCGTTAAATAGCCCAAGACCAGATACATGGAGCAACTGGCAAGCCGACTTTTTTGCCGCAACAACGGATCTTTCAGCAACCGCACCATGGATTTTTGCGCGAGGCAATCATGAACTTTGTAGCCGCGCAGGAATTGGCTGGTTTTACTTTTTTGGCCCGGGAGCCAATCTTCCTGATGCCATTGACCAACAGCAATGTCCATCTCAAGGGGATTATAATCAACCGCCACAATCTGCAAGTGCCCATATCATTGTGCAAAACTCCTATACCATCAACTTAAAAACGCTCAGTGTGTGGGTAATGGATAGCGCCAATGCCTGTGATGCCAGTGCTGATAATGGCCTGACAAAAGTCTACCAACAGCAATATCAACGACTTAATGTCAGAAGCGAACTGCTCAAAGCCAAACCCATGTGGATTATGAGCCACAGACCCATTTGGGGCGTTGAAGACCCAACAACCAAAGACACACTAAATGTGATGTTGCAAACCGCGCTGAAGAGCACCAGACAAGGTAAGTTGCCTGAACACGCCACTTTATCACTCGCAGGACATATGCATATTTATCAGTCTTCCACCTTTGCTGCCAGTACCGCACGCCCTCCACAAATCGTTGTCGGCAATAGCGGCGTCAGCCTCAGTGATACCAATGCCTTTAGTGAATTTGATTATGCACTTGATAGCCAAAACGCAATCGTTAACGAGCAAGGTAAGTTCGGCTTTTTATCAATTAAGCTTGGCAAAGATGGCGCGTGGCAAGGGGAGTTTTTGGATGAAAGTGGTGCCGCTTTTCTAACCTGCAGCAGCGAAACTACAGATAAACAAGCGGTATGTCGCACGAAGTAAGCGCGACTCTTACATCCTTAATCACTGACAACTTGAGTTACTCGCCTTGTATCATCGTGTTTTTGATACCAAGCGAGTAGCAGCAAACGCGAGTCCTGAAATAAACATCACTACTGCTAAACCATAAACGTGGTTAACACTGAGTAATAGCACGCTCGCAATCAATGTGAATATCGCAAAACGTACCGCATACGAATGATTAAACCGTATTATGCCAGCTTAGATTTTACTTAATAAGAACATCACGCCGAATC
Organism: Pseudoalteromonas piscicida; assembly: GCF_000238315.3. Taxonomy (NCBI): domain Bacteria; kingdom Pseudomonadati; phylum Pseudomonadota; class Gammaproteobacteria; order Alteromonadales; family Pseudoalteromonadaceae; genus Pseudoalteromonas; species Pseudoalteromonas piscicida. The sequence continues at coordinate 292,231 of NZ_CP011924.1, read as the reverse complement.
ATTCGAACTGTTCTAGCGTATGCATAAGACTAAACGGATGCTGTAAAAACTCGGCTTGGTAGGTTCTATTGCGAACACTTTCTGGTAGCTGGTTAAACTCCAGCTCCGTTTCAACATAATCGAAATAAACGCTGGAGCTTACCGTGTTTAGCGTATTCACGAACCTTAAGACTTCTGACTGCTTTTGCACCGCTAAATTCGCAGCAACAAGTCTGGCGAATTCGCCATATTCTTCGGCTTCACATTCCCTTTTTTGGTGAATATAAAAATAAGATAAAACGATACCTCGCTGCTGCGAGGTAATATTAAGACTGCGCAATTGCTCTTCTGTAATAGCACGCTCACTTTCGCATGCCGCTTTTCTATCACCCAGTTGTGTTACGCTATTTAACAGCTCACTAAGCAGCGTCTTTTGAACTGGTTCAAGTTGTTCGACTGGATATTCAATAGTCGGCGTAAGATCTACTGACATTGTTTCAGCGTTAGTTTGCGACGCGAACGCAAACGCAAACGCAAACGCAAACGCAAACGCAAACAATATCAAAACTAATAGCAGGGATTTCACAAATATTCCTTTTATCACTCGTGTCCGTGAACTTGCTCCAAGCTTTGAAACAAATTAAAGTTATCTCGAAGAAAATCCGCTTTTAGCGCGGCCGTTTTAACGGTCTCAGGTAAAGCGTTGAACTCAGCCTCAAACTCAATAAAATTTGCGTAACGTCCAGAAGATAGCACGTTCATTGCTTTCACCAGCTTAAGCTCCCTCGGGCTCTTATGCATCACATAATTTATAGCGACTGTCCTTGTAAAAGCGCCAAACTCCGTAGATTCACACTGATTTTTGTTCAAACCATCAACATAAAAAAGCACAGTGGTGTAGTACTCTACATCCATTTTGAGTGAGTCCAATTGCGACCTTTTCAACACAGTCGCAACGTTGGCACATTCTATCCGTTTGTTGTGTAATCGGTTATAGCCCTTAATTAATTCAGCCATAGCGTGCTGCTCAAGGCCATGTAGTGCTAGGTCATGCAGTAAAGTGGTAAGTTCATTAGGTGGCAGCGGTAGCTGGTTAAGCACATTTTGATAGTCCGGTGTGGCGGACGCTGTACTCATATTTACTATAAAGCCAGCGACCAAAAAAGCAGGGGATAAATTCATTGCAAAATTCCTTTTTGACTGTATTGCCCCCAAGCGTACAGTTCTTGCAATAAATAAACAATGAACAAAAGCGTGGCTCACTAGCCACGCTTAGTTAGTTTACAGTCTGCTAAAAATCATAGCTAAAACTTAAGCTGTAATTTCTCGGCGCACCATAGCGATACTGATCAAAGAAGCCAATTTGGCTGTAGTATTTTTCATCGAAGAGGTTTTCTACGTTGAGCTGTAGCGCCATATTGTCTGCCAGTGCGTAGTTTGCCATCAAGCTAACCAGTGCATAAGCATCTTGCTCTAGCCTATCGTTGCCCGTTACTGAATAAGTGTCATCCTGCCAGTTCACGCCACCACCAATCGTCAACTCAGGTAAAGCATTCACAAATTGGTAAGTCGTATACAACTTAAATTGCTTTCTTGGGTTATCCGTATTCACTTCAACGCCGTTGGCATCCTCAGCTTTGTATTGTGAATAACCCAAATGCACATCAAAACCGTCAGTTAACTGACCCACCACTTCAAATTCGAAGCCTTTACTGGTTGTGCCTTCAGCAGCATATTGCGCGACTGTATTTACCGAACCAGGAACTATGTATCCAACATCATCTTGAGCTAGGTTATCTTGTTCGATTTGGAAAATCGCCAATGTTGTTTGCAGCGTGTCGTCTAGATAGGTACTTTTTAGCCCCACTTCGTATGATTTTCCTTTGATTGGCTCAAGGAAATCACCATTACGGTCTTGGGCATTTTGCGGCTGGAATATTTCTGTGTAACTTGCATACACTCGCTGTGTTGTCGACAAGTCGTACAAGGCGCCAGCGTAAGGTATAAATACGCCATTGTCGCCAAAATCAGTGATGACGCCATAGCTTTCGCCTTCGCGCTGCCAACTCGACAAACGACCACCCGCTATTACTTTAAGCTCATCGCTAAGATTTAGCCTTGTTGCGGCGTAAAACCCTTTTTGCTCGGTATCCATATCTTGAGCAACTGAGGTTTCTGTGCCCCACGTCGGCTCAGGGAAATTGCCGTCCCACTCGTAAAAATTGCCAACTGGCAAAAAGGCATTATCGAGCGCAGCGAAAGTGAGGGTATCGGCACTCTGCTCACTGTAAAGCGCGCCAGTTACAAAATCATGCTCACGACCGGCGAGTTGATAAAAACCTTTAAGCTGGATATCAAAGCTGTCTTGGTTACTTTCACCTGTACTTTTATAAGGCCAAGACGCTAAGCCCTCACCCGTTGTTTTATCCAACGTGCCGAATAAATAGAGCAGCTCTGTATCTTGCTCGTATTTCAGCTTGTTGTAATTGGCAACCAGTTCCCAGCCATTTGCAAAGTTGTGACTAAAGTTCACAAAAGCATTGGTGCCAGTAGTTTGCCACTCTGTCCAATTTGCAGCCGTGGTTTTTTCAACTTCCCAGTCTGTTTTACTTCCATCGGTAAAGAAAGTAGGTAATGCCCCCCAAGTTGGACTGGTAGGGTCGTTACGCTGATAGCTAGCACCAACGCGGATCGTCGAATGCGTGCTTAAATCCGCTTCTAGTACCCCATAAAGCACGGTACTTTCGTCAGAAAAGAGATCTAAATACAAGTCACCTTCTTCATACTTCGCCACCACACGTCCACGCACACTGCCATCGTTAGTTAATCCATTGGCAACGTCCACCATCACTTCTTTATTGTTCCAGCTCCCCAAAGAGACACTAGCAAAACCTGTGAGGTCGGTGCTATTTGCATGTTTGCGTACTAGGTTAATAGAAGCTGAAGGATCACCCGCGCCGGTTAATAACCCCGTTGCACCACGCACAAACTCCACGCGCTCATATATCGCAACATCCGCGATGGTTTCACCTGAATCCCCCGCCAAACTCCATGACAAAGGAACGCCGTCAATTTGATAATTGGTAATGTCAAAGCCACGTGACTGCAACGTATTACGAACATTATCAACTTCTTTCGCTGACACCCCAATCGCATTTAATACGGTGTCGGTCAACGTATCGAGCTTTTGCTCTTTGATCCGTGCAGCGGTAATAACGCTAACAGATTGCGGCGTCTCAAGAAGGGATAACCCTAAGCCAGTTGCGGTGTCTATCACTTCATTGACGGTGTATTTTCCCGTCACAACTATTTTTTCAATTTCTTCATTATCTTGCTGTGCTGCTTGCACCTGTAATGCTGACGTGCCGAGCGCTGCCATAACAGCAAATGAGAGCGTTTTGAGAGGCAGAGTGTTCACTGGGTTCATCCTAATATTGTAAAAATTGAAACGATAATAATGCAGATGATAACCATTAGCAATAACATTAAGATGAATTACAACCAGTTTCGAACCCGATTTAAGGAACGTTCCCAAAAACTGTAACCAACTAATTTAAAACAATTTTCCCATAAAGGAAACGAGTAATATAAACCGCTAAACGAATAAAACATGCCATTTAACGCACATCCAAATGAATATAATTGCTATTTACACTTTTAAAAAGATATACTTTATTTACATTTTTGCGCAAATACTCCCTCAGCTTTAATTTGTCGCCGTCATTCAAAAAACTAGGAACACGCAATGGCAAAGAAAATAAGCAACAAGTTTTGGTTTCAGTTGCATGGTTGGTTTTCACTGCCAATATGGCTACTGTTTTGCTTTATTTGTATCACAGGTACCATTTCCGTTTTCAGCCATGAACTTACATGGCTTACCAACCCTGATTCTCGGGCACATAACCCCAGTCAAGTAAGTGAGATGTCAGCGGGCTCAGTGTTACGCGCGTTTAAGGATGAGCACCCAAGTGCAGATGTCATGGGGCTCAATGTGAGAGAGCCCTATTTGACCTACGTGGTGATGTTTACCGACGTCGACAAGCCCTATGCGCTTGCATACGTAAACCAGTACACAGGAGCTGTTCAGGAAATAAATGACGGCAATACGTTTATTAACTTTATGCGTTCACTACATGGCTGGCTGCTATTTCCATGGCAAAATGGCTATAGTGTTGGTTACTATTTAGTGGCGTTTATGTCACTGATCCTATTGGGCGCGTTGATCACAGGCCTGGTGGTATACAAAAAGTTTTGGTTAGCGTTTTTTCAGTTTAAGCTGCGTAAATCACAAGGTGGTCGCACCCTTGCCGCTGACATCCATAAACTCAGTGGAGTATGGTCGCTTTGGTTTATGGCCGTAATGAGCCTTACCGGACTGTGGTATTTAACGCAAGCGGTGCTGTGGCATGCTGGTGTTGAACTCGAACATCATGAAACATTAAATGCAGCGAATATACCCAACTCAACAATAAACGCGAATGCAGTAGAGACCAGTGTTGATCTAGCGCTCGCTGAAATCCAACAACAGTACACTGACTTTCGTCCAAGTTACATCATGCTACCTGAGCATAACCGCGATACGCTTAAAATCAGTGGCGCAAACGACTACGTACTCTATGACGATTACAGCATTAATATTGCCTACAACACTTGGAATGATACAGTCGTTCATCATGCAAACCCTGATTCAATGACAGGCTTACAAACGGTTATGCACATCACAGATCCACTGCACTACGGCACCATTGGAGGGATCTGGACAAAAGTCATCTGGTTTATTTTTGGCTGTATTTTATCCGGGATGTCAGTTACCGGATTTATCATGTATCAGCTTCGGACCAAACGCGCGCGTAGCCAAGAACGAAGCAATGCAAGACAACTAAAAGCACAACAAGGGTAAATCGCCATGAATGCAGTCAAACGCTTTATACAACACAATATATATTGGTTAAATGCTCTATTGCTGGTATTGCCAGCTTGGTTTTATTATCAATCATTACATCCAGAATTTCCCGCTCCATTGGCGGAGCAAACACTTGGAAAGTACAGCATTACACCAATGCCTTTTGACGACAAGCCGCCATACATCCACGATAACTTATACGTCAAAGACTTCTTATTGCTATTTAATAAAGGCGATGTTGATTCTATGCGTCAAGGCTATCTCAATATCGGCCCCAACGCGATGCCACTTGCACAGCTTATGGAGCATGAGCTCGGGATCCTTCACGGCACAAAACACGGTCAACACGTACATGCTTTAGCAAAGAAAACATTATCAAAAGACGACAGGGTTTGGCTGACGATTGAAACTTGGCAAGGCGAAGTCGTCATCATGAATTGGCCACTGCCAGAGTATTTAATCAAAGAAAGTACATAGGAAAGGGGCATCTCGCCCCTACTCGATTTAAATTACACTTAAGACTCAATGGAAATCAGGATATTATACCAGTTGTATTAAGTAAATGATCTATCTTGAAGCGGGGAAATAGCTTTAGTAGCACCGCTCTCGCGTCCTGCTACCGCTAAGGTACCTATATCCATATAGGCAAGGCAAAAATTTTGCTATTTAGTTGTTCTAAATGAGAAATTTTTAACGAAGCTAATATGCTATTTCACCCTTCAAATTGATTAGAGAATTAATTCAATTGGTATTAGTACCCCACCGCAGCGCTATCTGCGCGCCTTGGATCTGAGGAGCCAAATAGACCTTTCTCGGTAAGCATGATTGACTGGGTTGAGCCCATCGCATTCTGCTCTGAAAGTGTGTGTCCTTTGTTTTCAAGTAGACGTCGAGTATCCACATTTAAGCTACGTTCAATACGAATTTCATCTGGTAACCATTGGTGGTGAATACGCGGAGCCACAGTTGCTTCTGCGATATTCAAGCCATGATCGATAACATTCATAATGATTTGCAGCGTGGTGGTGATAATACGCGAGCCACCAGGGCTACCCGTTACCAAAAAGGGTTTACCCTCTTTCATTACAATCGTCGGTGTCATCGAGCTCAACGGGCGCTTCTTGCCTTCAACAGCGTTAGCTTCTCCACCAACCAGACCAAAACCATTTGGTGTGCCGGGCTTTGCCGAGAAATCATCCATTTCGTTGTTAAGTAGAATGCCAGTGCCAGCCGCGACAATACCTGAGCCATAGCTAAAGTTAAGCGTGTAAGTGTTACTCACCGCATTGCCCCACTTATCTACCACAGAATAATGCGTGGTCTGGTTACTCTCATAAGGTAATAATTTACCGGGCTTAATCTCGCGGCTTGGCGTCGCTTTGTCTGCATTTATTTGTTTACTGCGCTGCTTTGCATAGTGCTTATCCACCAATGCTTTAACGGGTACGTCGTAGAAATCAGGGTCGCCCAAATATTCACTGCGGTCAGCATACGCACGTTTCATGACCTCAGCCATTAAATGGACGGTAGCAGCGCTATTATGCCCAAGCTCACCAATAGGGTATTGCTCCAGCATATTCAGCATCTCGATGATATGCACACCACTAGATGAAGGAGGCGGCATAGAAACTATGTCGTAGCCGCGATACGTACCTTTTACCGGCTCACGCTCGACCGCTTTATAGCCTTTTAAGTCATCCAGCGACATAATGCCACCAGCTGCTTCTACCGCAGCAACAATTTTCTTTGCTGTCTCGCCCTGATAAAAGCCCGCGCTGCCTTTTTCGGCAACAAGTTCCAAAGAGTGAGCCAAGTCAGCCTGCACCAGCCATTCATTTGGCTTGTAGCTGCTACCATCCTTTTTATAAAACACAGCCTTAGACGCCGGTACCCCACCGCAGCGCTATCTGCGCGCCTTGGATCTGAGGAGCCAAATAGACCTTTCTCGGTAAGCATGATTGACTGGGTTGAGCCCATCGCATTCTGCTCTGAAAGTGTGTGTCCTTTGTTTTCAAGTAGACGTCGAGTATCCACATTTAAGCTACGTTCAATACGAATTTCATCTGGTAACCATTGGTGGTGAATACGCGGAGCCACAGTTGCTTCTGCGATATTCAAGCCATGATCGATAACATTCATAATGATTTGCAGCGTGGTGGTGATAATACGCGAGCCACCAGGGCTACCCGTTACCAAAAAGGGTTTACCCTCTTTCATTACAATCGTCGGTGTCATCGAGCTCAACGGGCGCTTCTTGCCTTCAACAGCGTTAGCTTCTCCACCAACCAGACCAAAACCATTTGGTGTGCCGGGCTTTGCCGAGAAATCATCCATTTCGTTGTTAAGTAGAATGCCAGTGCCAGCCGCGACAATACCTGAGCCATAGCTAAAGTTAAGCGTGTAAGTGTTACTCACCGCATTGCCCCACTTATCTACCACAGAATAATGCGTGGTCTGGTTACTCTCATAAGGTAATAATTTACCGGGCTTAATCTCGCGGCTTGGCGTCGCTTTGTCTGCATTTATTTGTTTACTGCGCTGCTTTGCATAGTGCTTATCCACCAATGCTTTAACGGGTACGTCGTAGAAATCAGGGTCGCCCAAATATTCACTGCGGTCAGCATACGCACGTTTCATGACCTCAGCCATTAAATGGACGGTAGCAGCGCTATTATGCCCAAGCTCACCAATAGGGTATTGCTCCAGCATATTCAGCATCTCGATGATATGCACACCACTAGATGAAGGAGGCGGCATAGAAACTATGTCGTAGCCGCGATACGTACCTTTTACCGGCTCACGCTCGACCGCTTTATAGCCTTTTAAGTCATCCAGCGACATAATGCCACCAGCTGCTTCTACCGCAGCAACAATTTTCTTTGCTGTCTCGCCCTGATAAAAGCCCGCGCTGCCTTTTTCGGCAACAAGTTCCAAAGAGTGAGCCAAGTCAGCCTGCACCAGCCATTCATTTGGCTTGTAGCTGCTACCATCCTTTTTATAAAACACAGCCTTAGACGCCGGTACACCAAGCATTCGTTCTTTGATATAGCTATGAGAAAGCGAATTGGCTAAATCAGAGGTCACTTTTATGCCATCACGCGCTAATTTAATTGCAGGCTGAATAACTTGGTTAAGTGTCATGGTGCCATATTTTTCGAGTGCTAACTCCATTCCCATAACCGTTCCGGGAACACCCACCGCAAGGCCGTGCTGAAGGCTTAGCTTTGGGTTTACCTCGCCGTTTTCATCAATAAAAATATCTTTATGCGCACGGCTCGGCGCCATTTCGCGATAATCAATCGCAATGGTTTTATTTTCTTTTGCCAGATGCACTAGCATAAAGCCGCCGCCGCCAATATTTCCGGCTCTTGGCAAAGTCACAGCAAGGCTAAAACCTACTGCGACAGCTGCATCAACAGCATTGCCACCTTGCTTTAAAATCTCTACACCAACCTGACTGGCAAGTGCCTCTTGGCTAGATACCATGCCGTGTTCAGCCCATATTGGCTGTGCTGTGGCTTTAGAACTAAATATTGGTGACTCGTCAGCTTGCGCCGTGTTACCAAACGCAACACCCACGCACAAGGAAACAGAGCAAGACCACACCAAGGCTGTAAATTTACGCATCTTCATCCCGCTTTTTAATTATTCTCATGTTGCAGTGTTGCATGATTAAAAAGACCAAACAATATCGATGCGTTGGGCGACTGGCAGTGCAAATGTACGTTACACCATAGTTGCTGCACTCAAGGCTAAAAAGCAGCTTGTCATCGAGCGTTGAAGTTACACAGGGTTGAAATAAGGCAATTGCGAAAAACATAAATTTAACCTTTAAAAAACATATTTGACAAATAATTTATGTTGGGTACAGTCAACAATGCAGTTTATTTTTTGTACGACAATTCAAGCTTTCACAATAAGGAAAATAAGATGAAATTAACACTAAAAAAAAGAAAGATAAAACAACTGAACCATACTGCAGGCTTGGAAAAAGCCCAAACACCAAACATCGCGGGAGGTTATTTAACCGCGGGTTGTGACAGAGAAATAACCGAGTTATGCAACACGAAAGCATTTGGTTCTTGCTATAACTGTGGCTCTCTTCGCTGTTAATACGCTTTCTTACCACCCAAAGGAAATGAAAAATGAAAATTAAACTGAATAAAAAGCCGCTTAAAAACTTAAACAATGCTCAAGCTATTACGCCACAAGCAACCCCCCAAATTGGTGGTGGTGTAAACCGTTTGACTGATTTGGACTGTGTACCGACTAACCGCCACGATTGCCGTACAGGTGCTATCTCTTGTTACGGTGATCACGACTGCGCTTTCACCAATAGACAGTATATGTGCGATTAATTCTTTTTAGGCCCGCACTTGGGCCTATTTTGGAGTCTCAACCCGATCAAAACACCAATCCTAGCTCACGCAACTCGCGCTCAGCTTGCGCCGCATTAAAAAACTGAATGCCATGTAATCCGACCTGCTTTGCACCTTCAACGTTCGCTAAGACATCATCAAGAAAAACACAGTCATCTGCCGCCAGTTGGTAGCGCTCCAGTAAGTGAGTAAAAATAGCTTTACCGGGCTTCATGCAGCCAAGCTCAGCAGAAATAATTTCTCCGTCAAAGTGTTGCCAGAAAGTATGACGCGCTTTTAGGTGGCTCACAATCTCATGCACATTGTCGGTGAGGGCATATGCACTATATCCAGCCGCCTTTAGGCGCTGCATCAGTGAAAGCGTGCCATAAAGTGGGATCAGCGATTCTTTGATATAAAAGAACAGTTCGTCAGCTTGCTCAGAGGTTAAGTGACAGGTTTGCATAAAAGCGTGCTTGGTGTCTGCTTCAGTCAGTTCTCCTCGATTAATCGCAAACCAAATCTCACTGTGGAACAACTGCTTAGCTAGACTCTCAACGTCGCATTGGTTGCCAAAGGTAAGCCGAACTATCTCCTCTGGTGACCACCTCACAAATACGTTACCAACGTCAAAAATTACGTGTTTAATATTGCCAATTGCCATCCTTGAACCTCTTTAGTTAATTTAAATATGAGCGTTTATTATGCATATCTTTATCACTTACGCACGGCTAATTCGTTAGACTTCATTGAAATAAAATCAATCATGCATTTGTTGTAAATACTCGCTAAAAAAGGTGAGAAAAGCTTTGACTTGACGAGGTTGAAACTGCCTAGATGGATAAATAGCTTGCAGCGCGACTTTATCTGAGTCCGTTGGACTAAATCCCAATGTTTGAGTTGGCAACAACTCCACCAATCGTCCCGCTTTAATATCTTTGTGAACATCCAGCCACGACTTAATAGTGATCCCAAGCCCTTGAATAGCCCAGTTCCGCAATACTTCTCCATCTGAACTCACTAAACAGGTAGGCACGGTTTCAATGATGCTTGCTTGCGTGTCTCTGTCGATAAAATACCAATCGTTTAGCGCCTGTCCTGCTCTTTCCAGTACTAAACAGCGATGTTGCTGTAATGCTTGATAGCAATCTGGTGTACCATACTGTTCGAGATAGTTTGGGGCGGCAACCAGCATTCTGCGGTTGTTTAACAGAGGCCGAGATATCAAGCTGCTATCATTTAAATTACCATAACGAATGGCAATATCAGTGCCAGACTCAACTAATTTGACTAAGCCCTCCCCTAGGCTCAGGTTAACCACCACCTGTGAATGCTGCGTGGCAAACTCCGCAACGGCGGGAACCACGTACTGACGGCCAAAGTCTGAGCTTGCTGCAATTTTGAGTGTGCCTCTCAAATCAGGATCGGCATCTTGCAGTAGCGCCTCCGCCGCCGCAACCTCCTCAATAACTCGCACACATCCTTGGTAAAACCGCTCTCCCGCTTCTGTCAGTTTGATACTTCTGGTGTTTCGAGTGAGTAAACGGGTTTTATAGTGCGCTTCAAGTGCATTGATCCGTGCGGTCATGCTCGCAGGAGAAAGCCCTAATACTCGCCCTGCCGCAGCCAGGCCATCAGAGCGCACCACTTGAACAAAAAGCGCCATATCGTCTGCTTTGCTTTTCATTATTCACCTTTTATGAAAAGTAATTTTATATATAAGCCAATTATCAAATATTAATAAACAAATAGACTGTTCTCAACGCATAAATCGCTAACACCAATGGAGGTAACACACCATGCAGTTAGATCACTTTTTGTTTAGAGCACGTGACATGGCAAAGATGGCAATCTTTTTTGAGCAGGTGCTTAGGCTTAAAGAAGGCTTACGTCCACCTTTTCCATTTCCAGGAAAGTGGTTCTATGGCGACCAACAACAACCTTTCATTCATCTGGTTGAACAATCTCCACATACCCAAGCACAGGTTGAATACCTTGGCTCTGTGCAAACCGCAAGCATGGGTACTAGCAACATAGATCATATTGCATTTCGTGGTGATGATTACCCTGGGTTAATCGCCCGACTAGAGCGTTTTGGCGTTCGCTATGTGGAACGAGATGTCCCCGTTAGCAATGAGCATCAGGTTTTTATCTTTGCACCTGAATCTCTAAAAATTGAAGTGCTGTTTCCACGCCACATCAACTCACTTGTCCAATAATTAGGAGAATACTATGTCTGATCCATTGTTATTTACGCAGAAAAAAATCGGTAATTTAATCTTACCAAACCGCATTTTGATGGCACCAATGACCCGCTCTCGAACAACACAACCGGGAGATATTCCAAACCAGTTGATGGCAAAGTACTACGCCCAACGCGCTTCGGCAGGGCTTATCATTAGTGAAGCCACACAAATCTCTTGTCAGGGCAAAGGATATTCATTTACTCCCGGAATTTATACCGCTTCGCAGGTTGCCGGATGGAAGGAAATCACCCATGCAGTACATCAAAAAGGTGGTCGTATTTTCTGTCAGCTTTGGCATGTCGGTCGTATGTCTCACTCTACTTTTCATGAAGATGGCCAACCCGTCGCCCCCTCAGCACTCGCGCCTGACGCACAAGTGTGGGTAGTCAATGAAAAAGGAGTGGGTGAAATGGTCGATTGCCCGACACCACGCGCGCTGGCAACCCAAGAAATACAGAGCATAGTCGAAGATTATGTTCATGCGGCTGAAAATGCCATGATGGCAGGGTTTAATGGCGTTGAGATCCACGCTGGTAACGGCTACTTAATTGACCAGTTTTTACGCCGCAGCTCTAATCAACGTCATGATCAATATGGTGGCTCGAAGGAAAACCGAATTCGCTTTGCGGTTGAAGTTATCACCGCGATTAGCCAAGCAATTGGGCCTGAAAAAGTAGGGATCCGATTAGCGCCTTTTATTACTCAACGTGGCATGCAAGACGAAGAGGCCATTGATACTATCTTGCTCGCCGCGGAGCACTTTAACCGCCTAGGCATTGCCTATGTGCACTTAGCTGAAGCAGACTGGGATGATGCGCCGGTCGTGACGGAGAGTTTTAGGCAAGCACTAAGAAGAAAATTTCACGGCGCCATTATTGTGGCGGGAAATTACGAGCCAGAGCAAGCCGAAGCCCTTATTGAACAAGGCCTAGTCGACTTTGTGGCTTTTGGTCGCAAATTTATCTCCAACCCAGATCTCGTATACCGTCTGATTCATCAATTACCTTTGAGTCCAATCAACCCTGATGCGCCTTTATTTGGTGGTAGCGAGCAGGGCTACACCGACTATGCAGATTTTCAACAATTAAGAGCAAAAGGTGCAATATGAAACCATTATTACTGAACTTATCCCTAGCCTCTATGGCATTACTCGGTGCAACCAATGCAATCTCAGCACCTGAGTTTACACTAGAAAGCCCAGATCTTGTTGCCGAAAAATCTATTCGACCATTTCAATACTGGGATCAATTTGGCTGCGAGGGAAACAGCACACGGCCAACCTTAGTTTGGTCAAATGCACCTAAACAAACCAAGAGCTTTGCGGTGACATTTTACGATCAAGACGCGCCAACCGGCAGCGGATTTTGGCACTGGCAAGTGTATAACCTGCCCAAAGACACCACGAGGCTCGCAGAAACTTTACCAAGCCAAGCCATTGAAGGTAATACGGATTTAGGAAAGCCTGGGTACTTTGGCCCGTGCCCGCCTATTGGTCGCAAGCATAAATACACCTTTACCGTGCATGCGCTAGATGTAGTTACACTCCCCGTGCCAGCTGGTGCAACGGCACCACTTACTGGATTTTTTATCCACCAGCATAGCTTAGCGCAGGCAACACTTTCTGTGTATGCAGGCCCAAGAGCCGCAGGAGAATAACCATGCGTACCACGTTGACCACAAGTATTCGAGCACTACTAACAGCAACCGCCCTGCTTGCAGGCACAGCCCACGGCGCTGAAGTAGAGTCTGGCAATTACTGGCCTGATGATGCTCAACTGGTGATCTCTATCTCCATGCAGTTTGAAGCAACCGCACAAGACCCAAGCGATCCAGGGCCATTTCCTCAGCAAGAAGCAGGCTACCCCGACACCGTCGCTCTTACTTGGTATCAGTATGGCATGAATGAAGGGATCCCACGATTGCTTAAGCTTTGGGATAAGCACAACATCAAAGTGACGTCCCACATGGTAGGAAAAGCTGCAGAGCTCAATCCTGAACTTGCCAAAATGGTGGCTCAAAAGGGGCATGAGATTTCAGGTCATGGACAAAACTGGACACCACAATACTCGATGACACCCGAAGCAGAACGAGCATCTTATATTCACAGTGCAGACGTGCTTGAAAAGATCACAGGGCAAAGACCACAAGGCTTTAATGCGTTTTGGATGCGCCACTCTGAGCAAACATTAACTATTTTGCAGTCCCTTGGCTTTGTCTATCATATTGATGACTTATCTCGGGATGAGCCTTCGTTTACCCCGGTTAATGGCAAGCCCTTCGTGGTGGTGCCTTATACCTTTAGAAATAACGATATCGTGCGCTATGGCGGCAGTTCCGCAATGACAGCAAAAGCCTATTTGCAAGAGTTAAAGGACGAATTTGATGTGCTTTATGAAGAAGGAAAATCCCAGCGCCGTATGATGTCTATCAGTGCACACGACAGGCTCGCAGGCAGTCCGGCTCGCGTAAAAGCACTTGACGACTTTATTCGTTACGCAAAATCGCACCCAAAGGTTAAGTTTATGCGCAAGATAGACATCGCGAAATGGACCCTAAAGCAGCAAGACGTACCAACCAACCCAGAGCGCGTGTTTTAGAGGTGCTCGGTAATGATTAAACATGCTTTAATTTTAGCACTAAGTGTCAGTGCGACTATAGCATTAGCAGCACCCAATGAGGAGTTACCCGTAGCAAAGGTTGCGCAAATTTGTGACTCAACACAATGTCAAATAGCCGCGAATGCCGTATTGCAATACGCTGCTTTTTGGCACAGTGGAGACACTAAGTTTGCGAGACAGGCACTAAGTAACACATTTACTGATATGACATTACCAAGAGGTAGAAAGCAAGGCTTGAAAGGCGTGCTAGAAGCCTCATCAGGATTTCGTCGCGCAGTGCCAGACCTGAAAGCAGAAGTCGAACACTTACTAGTCAGTGGTTCATTTGTCACGGTACGACTACGTTTCTTTGGACACTTCAGCGGCCAATTTGGTGAGCACCAAGGAGCAGGTCAAGCCATTGATTTTCGAGCCGTCGATGTTTACTACGTTGATGGTGAGAAAATCACTAAAAATTGGCATCTAGAAGACTACCATACGCTCTTTGAACAAATGCAGATTAGCGAATAAACAATTATTGTCATAATACCGAGGCTCCGACTTGGAGCCTATTTAACAACACGCTTGTATTCTACATTCCTTTAAATCAATTGATTATATACAGTTTTTATCAACAATCTGTTCTAATACGGTCACTAAATTAGGTATTAGCAAAAGTAGATTTATCGCAGTGCAATCAATAAACCAACTTTCTCAACAGTTCATTTCCCTGTGTAAAGATAAACGTAAACTCTCAGATCACACCTTGAAAGCATATCAAATTGACCTAAAGCAGTTTATGCAGGCACTTGATGAAAATAAAAGCATTAAAGATATTAGCAAAGTAGACTTATCACAGTTCCATCAATTTCTGGTTGATGCAGAGCTATCAAACACATCAATAAAGCGCAAAATGGCGTGTGTAAGGGCTATGTTCCAGTGGCTTGAGCGAGAGGAATTCATCGAGCTTAATCCTTTTCATAAATTCCAGCTAGACATTAAGCTACCCAAAAGATTACCAAGAAACGTACCACACTCAGACTTGAAACGCTTGCTCAAACAAGCCAGAAAAAACTGTAAAAACTTATGGGTAGAATCATCAAACACATATAGCATCAGTCAAAAGCGCATGCTAAATGAATTTACTTCACTCATCGCGTTAGAACTTATGATTAGCACAGGGATCCGCGTCTCTGAGCTTGCTGGAATTTGTTTAACTGACATCTATATCAACGAAAAGAAGATTAAAATCTTAGGTAAGGGAGCCAGAGAACGGTTTGTGTATCTCACAGATCAAGAAATAGCCAAATTACTCAAGAACTATATTGAAAGCCGCGCTATTTGCGCACCACATTGCGATCATTTACTGATTAATAGCCGCGGGGAACCCGCCTCAACGCAATTCTTACGCAAACTAATCAAAAAACTTAGTCAACAAGCATACACCCAACTCAAAGTCACTCCACACATGCTAAGGCACAGCGCGGCATGCGAACTACTTGAATCAGGCCTCGACATTCGATTCGTCCAACGGTTGCTCGGACACAGTAGTATCTCAACCACGGAAATTTATACCCATGTTACCGACAACGCGCTGCAAAAAAAGATCACTAAAGCCAATGTAAGGAAACGAATTGCTAGTTAGTAAGGATAACTACTAATTATGATTGAAGAGTGTGATGTAAGAGATAAGTATAATAAGCTTCAGAATATCTGGGATATTTCCGATCAATGGCACTATCACACCTACAGAAAAATTAAGCAGTATTTATACGATTATTTAAGCATAGAAGATGGTGTGAAATTATCAGAAAGAGTATTACTTGCGGGTTCAGGAGGTAACTCTTACGGAATATCTGGTGATTTTATTTATCATCTAGATATAGCAGAGAATTTA
This sequence comes from Pseudoalteromonas piscicida, assembly GCF_000238315.3. NCBI lineage: Bacteria > Pseudomonadati > Pseudomonadota > Gammaproteobacteria > Alteromonadales > Pseudoalteromonadaceae > Pseudoalteromonas > Pseudoalteromonas piscicida. Next base: position 276,251 of record NZ_CP011924.1, on the reverse strand, counting down.
TTAAATTTTGAGGACAAATCAATAGTAGGCTCTGTGACAAACATTCCTTTTTTTGATGAGTCATTTGATATTGTAATATGTGTGTAGGTTCGGTACTAAATTATGTTGATGCACAGCTTGCTATTAAAGAGCTTAATCGAGTAACAAAAAAAGGTGGAGTTTTAGTTTTAGAATACGAAACTAGTAATAGTTATGAATTTATATTTACAGACAAGTACAAGGAAAGTGTAACTCCGATCCACACCTTTTATAATGGAGAAAGCGAACATCTTTGGCTTTATTCTATTGATTACATAAACTCAATTTTACACAGTTTTAACTTGTTAGAGAAAAAGAGCAACTCGATACATATCATATCCACACTGCTCTTACGAAGTACAAGTAACCCGAAACTATCTTCCAAACTCTCCAAGTTAGATCCTTTTTTTCAAAGGGTTAACATACTAAAAAGAGGTGGATGTAACTTTATGGCTTTCCTTTTAAAATGTCGCTGAAGGTTTTAGATACAACTTTTAGTACCTCCAGTGCACGCGACGAGAACAAAGAAAGAAAAAAGACGAAACTAACGGAAAGAAAACCATAAAAGTAAAAGAAATCATCTTTATCTATTTCTGTTTTTTTAATAAAAAACACTAAAGATAACGCTAATACCAAAAATAAAAAAGTCAATTTTACCGACAGACCTAAATGTTGAGTAGGCTGTGCAGTTGTTGTCTTTACTATACTTTCATATGCTTTATCACTTCCACCTTTAAAATAAACATCATCAACGAGAGATGTCTTTGCGGTGCTATAAAGCTCTTGAGCTTTTTCCTTGTATAAAATAACTTTATCTTCCTCGTATACTTCAAACCACCTTGAGTAATGTTTAATATACAGCATGTGTAGTAAATCCAATGCGGTTTCTTTCCTTAAACTACAATGAAGAGGCCTAGGATTTAAAAATAAATGTGCAGGAACCTTGCTTTCATGATTGCTAGCTGAAAGCTCTAATTGCCAATAATCAAGATCCAACTCATAAAATCCAATCATGCCTAGTAGCTTTTTCATCAACTCAAAATTATCACTTTGATGATAAGGCTGATCTATCAAGGCTAGCTCTACAACGGAAAAGCTTGAGCTGGGAAATTTACTCTCAATATACTGGGCAAGCTGATCTGCAAACTCAAAAAAGGTATTGTTCTTCCTATATCTTTCATCTATGGATATATAGTCAATAACAACTATATTTTCTTCAACGAAATAGGTTAGTTGAGTATAGCCAATAACTATTTCATTATTTGAAAAAACAAGGACATGGAACTCATCATCAAACTTTTTGTTATAGTTATCTAGCCAATAAGTAATTGTATTAGTTTCCGTTCTAAGAGCAGGGTGTGTGTACCTAGAGTATATCGATAATCCTTCGATATACTTTTGATCTTTAGAGCTCACAACTCTTTCTAATGAATAGTGTGAATTGAGATTCATAATTAGTAGTTATCCTTACATCTTTTTCTATGCCAAATAAAACCAGACCACGGACCAAACTGCAACAAAAAATTACATAAATTCAACAAAAGTGCTGTGCTAACTCATCCCAAAACCACAATTTTTATTTTCGAAACCGCAAAAATCCTCCTTCCATGCAAGCAGACAAAATAAAAATTTCAATAATTTCAGTTAATTAAATTTTGGCATGCGACTTGTTATCTACTGAGTAATAACAACCTTCATTCCACCAGAGATATCAACATGGATATACAAGTCGAATATAAAAAGCGCAACAAGGTTAACTGGTTGTGGGCTGTTGGCGGAACCATTTTCGCCGTAGTTATTATATGGCTGCTAATACAGTCCTCAGCGCAGGCATCTTTGCCCATAGCGAAAACATGGATTGCAGAAGTCCAGCAAGGGGATTTAGAGGTCAGTGTATCTGGATATGGACAGCTTAAATCGAAAACGCCGCGTTTGATAAGTGCCGCAAGCGATGCCACGGTTGAAGAAATTGTGTTGCGCCCGGGTTCCCGACAGCATCATCATGAGGTTACAAGATGCAAATTTGGCCCAATCTTTAAAAGATGCCAAACGCAGTTTGGCGCAATCGCAAGACCAATATCTACAACTCGATATCAATCAACAACGAGAACTGCTGTCTCATCAGGCGGATTTGGAAATTCTGAGATCTGAGTTAGAAAGTGCCGAACTGGAGGTTACCGCTCAAGGAGAATTGGTTGAAGATGGAGTTGTTTCTAAACTCGACTACCAACGCGCGGTACTTACCCATCGCCAGCTGAAACGTCGCATTAATATTGAGCAACAGCGAATATCATAATTGCAGACCTTACACAAAGCCAACCTGCAGCTTGCGCAGTCGAATATTGATGCCTGTAATGAAGTATTTTTATTGGTTCAAGATAGGGTGAATAAGCTCACCGTACGGGCTGGGATCAAAGGGGTATTGCAGCAACTGCCCAGCCCCATCGCAATTTTCGATAACAATACCGCCTTGGTGCATGCCAATGAAGCCTTCTCAAATTGGATTGGCAAACCATGGCAAAGCCAGCGTTTGTTAAAAGCGCATAAGTTTAGCCTTGAGTATCATAGTAGACATTGGCGCTTTAACCACCCTACTCTAGGTGATGAGTGACAGCTTCGCTATAGTGAGCTTACCATTGCAGGCATGCAGGCACACTTGGTGATCCTGACTGATGTGCAAGCGGTTGTCAGCCAAGCTCAGCGCGACGCTTGGCAAAAAATGATCAGAGTACTCAGCCACGAGATTCATAATTCTCTCTCGCCGATTAAGTCACTTGCTCAAACCTTGATAGAAATTCCCACCACGCAAGAAAATCAAGTCGATTTTGAACAAGCACAAGGCGCAATTGCTCATATTCAGCTTCCACTGACGGCAGAGAATAGGTGAGTGTTCATCGCCACTTCTAGGCAACATTTATTCAGACATTTTAAGCATCGCAATCAACTGACGGCCAGCAGCAATGGTATTGGTTTCACCACTATAGATGTTGTCGCATTCTTTCGATTCAAACACTTCTTTAATCCAAACAAACAAATCTTTGTTAAACATCACCAGCATCTCAACGGGAATATCTTTATCGTGCAAATGCGCCGTTAAACATTCTGCAACCTCATCAATTAATAACGCGCCATCATTAAACTCAACACAAAAATACAAGCTATTAGCCAATTCTTTGTACAACTTTACAATTAGTTCAATACGTTGCTGTGAATATCCGTTGGCTTGAATAAGGCCAACTTCGGAATCTACCTCTTCTACGGCTTCAAGTAAACATGCAACATCATCGCCTTCTATCGGACACTCAAGCCAAAATTCGCTGGCAGATTCCGCCTCTTTTTGCAATTTACTTGAAAATGCTCCGAGGTCGTCTGGGCCCATATCGAAAAAAGCATCATCGAATAGATCATTGGCGGCTTCTGAGCGTAAATTACCGTTGAGTAATTTTTCATTTTTCTTGAGCTCTTCGAGGGTTTCATCAAACAATTCAATTGCCTCTGGCGCAATCTTTCCTCGATCTCTTTGGCGTCGCGCTTCAGGCCCAACAAATGCCTGATTATGTGAGATTTTAAAGTAAAACTTCTTAAAGACTTCTGTCGACTCTTGGATTTGTTCTGCGAGTCGACGCAGATTAGTTAAGTCTTTTTGCATCGAAATATAATGTGTCACCTCCCCTTGCTCATTACGAATAGCGGAAATATTCCACTCTACCGGATACATACTGCCATCTTTACGATAGTTGATAGAGGATCCGTAGAAAAAGCCGTTGCGCTCAAGGGCATCGCTTAGCTTAGCAATAACGCTTTTATTACTTTTAGGCCCTTGTAAAATCGCCGGAGAATTGCCAACAAGCTCTGCGAGCTCATAACCCGTATGCGTACAAAACTTTTTATTGGCGTAGACGATGCGGTAGCCATTTTCCCTATCTGCATCGGTGACAACCACCGCATGATGAGAATGCATAAGTACTTGTTTTAATAATTCTATTGCTGAGGTTTGCTTTAGTAACTGGCTGAAAAACAAGGTTTCTTCAATGTTATCTTGCTGGATAGGCATATAGCTTCCTTAAACCAAACACGGCTTATTTATATACCTTTAAACAGTAGCTCAATTATCGTTACCTGCTACTTTTTCAGCATCAAAACAAAACAATAATACCTGTTAACCGATTAACTTTGACCCCTCGTAAAAGTGCTGTCGATGCTCAAGGTAACGCATCCACACTCTATCCATTTGCGACTGATATAGTTTTGCGCCATGTTTGTAATCCATGCCGTGCAACAGCAGCATATCCGCAAGTTGCATGCTGCTGGTCATGGCATGCAACATACCTTGCGAAGAGAGCGGATCAAAGCTCATGCTCGCATCACCCACCGCATACCAGCCTTTTGCTGCGCAACTATCCAAACGGGCCGAATTTGCACTTACCATTGGATGCAGGTGTGCTGTTTCTATATTCACCAAGTCCACTAAGGTGTTAAACCCCCTCACCTGCTTTACTTTTGCTAAAAAATCTCGAGCGCTGGTGATGTTGCACTTTTTGATCGCATCAGCGCAAGCCTGCCAAGAAAACACCCGCGGCTGCATATTGGAGTCGAGTGAAGAGCATGCCGCGCTCGGTGCACTATACCACCAGCCATTTTCTTCATCGCTTATCACCGCAAACTGTTTCGTCGTGGCAACCTCTGCGGTAAGCCACAGTGCCATTTGCTTATCAAACTGTTGTAGTTTTGCACCGAGTCGCCTCGCCAGATGACAGGCGCGACCGGTGGCATCAATAAGCAGTGTTGTCGTGATAGACATGTCAGTGTCGCAGCCTTCAACCCTAACTTGCCACCCTGATTGTGTTTGCACCACATCAGTGAGCTTTGTAGAGGATAACAAAGGGATACCACGAAGCACTAATTGATCACGAAGCTGCTGTTCAAAATGCTGCCGATGAATGTGCCACCCCAAACCATCGGGGTTTTTAACGTTATCCACTATGGTAGGCGATTCACTGCCCCAAAACGAAATCATACCGTGACAAGTGAGATGTTCCGGGCTTTGTAATAAGTGCAACAGGTTAAGCTTTTTGAGAATTCTAGAGGCCGCTGGCGGTAAACACTCGCCCACTTTGTCTTTAGCTGTAGCGAGCTTATCGACTACTATGACCTGATAGTGGGGATGCAAAGCAAGTGCAGCAATGCATCCAGCAATGCCTGCACCTACAATGACAATATCCGATTTCCTTTCAGCCATATTAGCCCTTATTATTTGCGATTCCGGCGGTGTGCTTTGTCGGTTTGTGACAAATCAGGACGACAATCTCGCATGCTTTCGTTATTATCCGCAGCCAGCAGTTTTTCCGCTTTGACTGGTGTTAACCCTACTTGCATGGTGGTTGGAAAACCAGTTACGCCTTTTTCTGTTTTCGGTAATACCACCGCCAATTGACCAAACCCAGTGATCATACTGTTGATCTGCTCAATATAGTTGGTTGAAGGGCCTATCGGCAAATCGTTTAGCCACAGCTCCCGATCATTAAATGCTGCTTGTCGCTCTGCAAATGGCTTAGTTTCATCGACTACCCGGTGATAATTTTGCTCGCTAAGCATATTATTTGGCACTCGTGCAGGCCAAAAGGTCGGTAAATAAGGGTCGTACGCTTCATTGTAGCCATCGCGACAACTCGCGGTGTCTGTTTGCCAAGGAATGGCCATCCAACGTGTAATGCCACCAGCAACCTGCCCCGTTTTTAATGGGCCGCTCGAATGCAGCGCGATTTCTGATGTCATTTCCACGCCATAATTGGTGCCGTGGGTCGGTGCAGTATCTTCTGAATGTTTAAGACGGAAAGCCTCGCTATACATGCCCACTGTACGCATTGGCCAAGTCATTTCACATCCAGGGTGGAAAGCATCCGCTAAACAGAACTCCATCGCCGCTTTAGTTAACATCTCAGGCTGCTCAGCAACCGGAATTTCATCAATGCTGGTTGGGGGGCAATAACAAGGGTCGTAATCAGAGTCAAATTCGCCATTCGACCACTGCTGTAACATATTCAACTGAATGTCTGTCAGGGTGACAAACTGCCTTGGCGAGTCATCGGCATCTACACTCATCGCATCGCCGTACAACCAAGGCCACAACTGCGGAGCGGTAGCGGCAAATTTAGGGTTCCAACTATGTTTTTCATCCGCCGTGGTGACTTTTTCTATCTGTCTAAAGTTATTAAAGAGATTACGTCTTGCTTCTTGCCATGTGCGTGAATTGTCATTTAAACGGCTGATCCAAGTCTCTGAAGTAAAATCAAAGGGGCTATTCCAGCCAAACCCTGCGGCAAATCCCGCATTAACCCATTGTAAATCGGTTAACCTTTGGAAAATTGGCAGAATGTCTTTACTAAAGGAGGGGTTACCTTCAGGTGCTGGTAGCATCTTGGCATCAACTGCAACCTGACGCATTAAATCCCACATGGTTCGCGGAGATTTTTGCATTGGCGCGTAATCTGGTGGCGCACAAATAACCCATGCAGGTTTCACATCAAGTGCTTTGCCTTGATATTTCACCTCAGCAGTTACAGGGCCGTCCGAAGTATCATCGTACCAGCCTTCATTATTACCGAAAGTTATCGCCTCGTGGCCTTGAGGATTTTCTGACACCCCGTGTCCACCAAGCATAAGTAAGCGGCCCTTGTCATCGGTACGCATTTCGCCTAAGTAAACTTTTTTATCGGCAAAGCATCCTTCAAAGCGACTACAACCGCACCCTGAAGCAATACCACTGATCTGCTGCGCTCCACCATCAATGAGCAAGCTGTTACGGTCGTTTACATTGAGGTTGCGTAGTAAACTCGGCTCAGCTTCTGCCGCCTCTGGAATATCCAACACTAATTGAAACTCATACCAAGATGCTTTTTGATTAGCCAAGCGTGCATGCCAAATGATAGAAGTGCCATCGTCGCAAGTGAGTTCTTTAACGATGTTGCCCTCAGCGTCCAATCCATAAATACGAAAGCGCGCGGCTTGGCGCTTCAACGCTCCCGTGCTATCGCGATAGTAATTCATCTCTCTTGGAATGGCGGTATCGACCTCAGGGCCAATAAAAAATTCATCTGGGCTGTTACCAACCCGCATTACACCTATGGGTGGGTATATGGCCGCTGAAACAATGGGATTTTGATTGCAGTGATGTGACATGTTGTAATCCTTTTTCCAGTAGTTCAATTCATGAAGCATTACTGCAGTGTAGAAGCTATTTCTGACTTACACCATTACATTGAATTACAGATAGGAAAGAGGCCAGAGCCTCAAAATGAGGATGGCCCACATGGAGTAAGGGTGATATCTCATCTGTGATGGATGAGATAAAAATACACCCTGTGCGGGACACAGGGAGAAAGGAAAAAATTAAGGAAGGAAGCGCTCAACGCGATAATCGCAGACGCTTGGTATAAGAAATGTGGGATTTAACTTAACCTAATGCTTCGCATACTAAATAGCTTTTAAAGCCGACGTGATTAATTACATGCTTGACCTCACAGACAAACCAGTCACCGTTGAGATTATCGTCAACCTCTTCGATAGTTATCACGCCACCTGCTAATAAATTAGGGTCGCCAACCACACAAAGCTGCACACTGGTATGCGCTCGATTTAAACGCTGTAACATGGCCGTCGCCGCGGTTTGTGCTTCCGCCTCGTTATGGTAAACGTAAGAGAGTGTCGTGTTAGGTGAACCGCCACCGACACTTACCAATGTTTTTTGCGCTAACGCTTTATCGTAAAAATAAGCTTGCACCCCTTTGACTAACTTGTTGTGATTAGCATTAAGCTGCCATGAAACCAGCTGCTTTTTACTTACCGTCACGCTAGGCAAAGCTTTGCCAGTTAACGACTTTCCAGTACCTTTAGCCATAAATATAAGCTTGTCATCCGCAATCTTCATGATTGCATCAAACTACACGGCAAGCTTGCTTAGCAATTGCATATCGCTTTCACTTTGCTCAATGTGCGGTATTTCTCGGCCCTGAAAAGCATCACCTATTTTTGCCTGTAGTCCATACTCACCAGCAATGTCTTGAATAAGCTTGTCCAGCATCAGCGGCTCATCCTTCCCCTGCTCTGGCCACGAACGTATTTTTAGTGCTTTAAAATCTTGATCCCATAGCACTTTATTACCATAAAACGTCAACGAGCGATTGGGGCCAGTCAATTCATAAGCGCCCACTTCGAAAATACCTAATTTGGTTGAGGGAGCACTCTGATCTTTGGTGCCTTCTTTATATCCCATCGCAATTTCTAGTTGATCCGTTGGTGTGGGTAAGGCAATGGGCGCGTCAACTAAATTGTCAAATCGTACATAGCAGGTATCACTCGCCAGTCCCGTGCGTGTTGTAACACTGAGCTCAGCCAAGCGGTTCTTCAGTGTTTTTGATACCTCATTGCCATTTGCTTTAATAGAATAATGCGGTTGTAAGTCCATATTAATCCCAAATATTGATCACTTTAGACACAGTAGGTTTTGCGATTTCGGGAAGAAAAATACTGATCTGCTCCGAATAAATTGGCCCAAGCTCTGCCAAGCCATGATTGGCTTCTAGCACCTTTTCTACCATGCCACTACTGCGGCCATAGTGCTTAAAACAGATGAGATCGAGACAATCACCATCTCGCGTAATATAAGTTACCCCTTTGCTCATAACGACTCCTTAGCATCCAGCGCGCTTAATAGCGGCTGAGCTCCATTGAAAATTGGATTTCTCGTGGGATCCCATCATTAAAAAATAAGGTCCGCGTTTCACTTATCCGCTTGATGACCCACTTACCCATCACGCGCCCTACGCTTGGACTAGATTTCCCACTTTCTTCAACATAGCCAAGCGTCATCGGCTCCCCTTTGGCGGCTTCATCTCTCATCATGTCTAATTGCTTCAAGCCGTTATCCACAATTTGCGGGAAGATCACCCCTTCAATGTTTAAGGTTTGCTCTCCTACGCCAATAAATTGCATCGGCGGAGAGTCCTTATCAGTCTGAGATTTGTGGGCTTCCCAGCGATATTGAGAATCGTACTGGAGCTTATTAAACGCTGCGGTGCTTACTGAAAACTTGTAGTCTCCCAGTTGCATCATATGTTTAGCATGATTAACTTTGCTCATTTAGTCCTCTATCGTTATGCCACTTGATTGTAATATCGAGCACTAAGCTCTTGCTCAGCTTGTTGTTGTTGCTGATCCAAAATTTGCTTCACTTGCTGCGCAACCTCATAAGCCTGTTGGCCATCTTTTGCATTGACTGTGATATTGGCGTTCACCGTTACCGATGCAGCGCTCGGCTGCGGCGCCGATGAATATTCAGATAGTTTATTCGCACTCACATTCTGTTGATTTAAACTATTCGGATCTGGTGCTTTAGCCTCATTGGTGGCTGATGTTTTGTCATCGCTAAACCAACCTTTTATGGCATCACCAACCATATTGTTGGTAAGGTAACCCGCCATAGGGGCCGCCATTCTCACATAGGGATTTTTGCTCTTTGACAGTGCACCAGATACAGCATCAGCAGAAAACATGCCGCCTAGCGTGCTACCAATGTCAGCCGCTTTTTCTTTAACAGAAAGCCCATCATTATTGAGCGTTTCCCATACTGTGTGTGCGTTTAACGCTCTGCCTGCCAAATCACCCGCCTTGCTGACGCCGTGAATTTTGCCGGTTGTCATCCCTTGATTAGCAGCAAACGCAGCAGCCGTGCCTGTGGCTAAATTCAGCTCATTAATGACATTATTTTTAACAAAGTCGAGTGCACTGTTTTTTGTTGCTTCACCGTGTTGAGGCGTACTAATCACAGCCGTTTTGTTGTCTGTTTGCGCAACGTGTTCATCGCCTTTTGATAACCAACCACCGAGGGTGTCGCTAATTAAGCCCAGCGGCCCCATAGTGGCAAAACTCGTTGCGCTATCGAGCAAGCGCTCTGTCACCGAAGGGCTTGAGGTGCCTGACGCTGAGTCCTGAGCATCGTCAGAGAACCAGCCACCAAGTTTGTCACCAAACCAACCTCCGATTGACTCACCGCCCATCGCGCCGAGTGCACCACCGACTAAGCCACCGATTGCAGTGCCAACCACAGGAATAACCGAGCCAATTGCCGCGCCTGCTGCGGCGCCAGCGAGTGCGCCGCCTGCGCCACCCGCTGCAGCTCCAACCTGAGTGGTTTTTTCTTTAGTCGTTAACGTGTCATCAGTTAATGCCGTAAACGCATCGAATGCACCTAACGCCACACTAAGCGGTGCAGCCGCACGCCCAAGTAACTTTTTAGACCCCTTGAATAACTGACCAAGTTTGCCACCTTTAGCCGGAGAGAAACTGCCAAGCTTTTGATAACTAGCATCATTTGAGGCAGCCATCATTTTGACTTTTTTGGCTTTTGCTTTGGACTTTGGTTGCGATGCTTGATTATCTAACTGTGCTTTTACGCTGGGAGCTTTCCCGCCGTCCAACAGTTTCAAAGCGGGTTTATTGGCGCTTCGTTTGTTGATTTTGCGCGGCTTGTGCTCGCGCTCCGCCGACGTTTCTTGTTTATCCGCTAGATTAGAAGACCTAGCTCGCTTGTTACGCTTTCTGCCTCGCTTCTTGCGTCCTTTTTTACGCGTAGATTTCTTCTCTTCAACATCACTTTCTAACTCAGCAAACGACTCAGATAAATCATCGCTAATACCGTCTAATCCAAACTCACCAAATAAATCTGGTAAGCTGTTGGTAAGTGAAGATAGATCTCCCTTGAGAACGCCTTTTAAATCAATATTGGAGAGTAGATCAGCGTGTTGATCTAGTACACTTGCCGCATCGTTTAGCCCAAATGCATTCAACAGTTCAGGCCCTGCGCTTACAAGGGAGTTGATGTCGCCCCCCAAAATCGCGTCGACATCCAGTTTTTCTAATGCCGGTAATGCGCCTTCGAGTACACCAGCAGCACCGTCTAACTCAAATGCCTTTAGTAATGAAGGACCTGCCGCCATAAGGCTTGATACGTCACCGCTGGCAATTTGCTTGAGATTCAGTTGTTTTAAGCCAGGAACCGCAGCTTGTAGCTTATCCGCAGCATCGCCAAGTTCAAATGCTCTAAGCACTTCAGGTGCGGCATCCACTAAGCTGCTCAGCTCACCATCCATTAAGCCCTTAAAATCGAGTTTTTCAGCGATAGGAAGAACTGAACCAAAAGCCTGTGACGCACCTTGCATATCCAATGCATCTAATAATGCAGGAGCACTTTGTAGCAACGACTGGATATCACCATCCGCAATTGCTCCTATGTCCAATTGTTGTAGCGCTGGCAAAGCCGCAGATACCGAGTTTGCGGCACCATCAAGTCCCGCCGCCTCGAGTAAATTTGGTAACGTTGCGGCCAACGACCCCAGCTCACCATTAGCAAGCCCGGCTAAATCAAGTTGTGCAAGCGCCGGTATTTCTTGCGCAAGAGTTTGGTTCAATGCCTTAAGATCAACGGCTTCTAGCAAGCTTGGTAAAGCCTGCTGCAAACTTTGTAAATCGCCTTGAATAAGTCCAGGAATATCCAATTGATTCACAGCTGGCGCAAACTGCGTCACCACATTTGCCGCATCGTCAAAGCCAAATTGAGTTAATAACGCAGGAGCAGCTTCTGTTAACGAACCAAGCTCTCCTTTGAGTACCTCTGCAAACTCAATATTGCTCAACAAACTACCTGTTTCGAGCAGCTGCTTTGGCAAAGCAGCGAAATCTAAACTCGCTGTAAATTCCGGCAAAGCTTGGCCCAATGACGCTGCATCTAGGCAAAATTGCTGCTGAGCATCGGTTACAGATTGGCTTTGCTTCGATGCATTTGTTGCCGCAGTCACGGCTGGTGCAACGGAAATTGCGTTAAAAAGTGAAGGAACGTGTTCGGCTAATGCCGCCAACTCAACTTGTACGGTTTGGCTTGCGGCGCTGAAATCCAGTTCTGCAACCCGTTCAGACAAGCCACTTATCGCATGCTGTAAAGAATCGGGCAACGCCAACATGACCTGCTCAGCCTGCTGCACCAACTGGCTACTAGGCACAGTATTTTCACCAGCGGCAGGTGCCTGAAACTCAGGTACTGAGAATGAAGCCTGTGGACTTAACACCGCGCTGGCATTAAGTTGAGTCATGATGGAAATTAATTGCTGGATCTGCGCACTAGTCGCCGAATTGGCATTGAGCTTTGCAACTAGACTACCTAAATGAGCAACTTGGTTAGCAAGCGAAGTTACCTGTGGCAACTTATTTTTGACTTTGTTCGCCTCTCGTGAACGAACCTGTTTACCTTGTTTTGTCATGGCGTTACCTGAGGAAAATAGAGAAAAGTGAAACGCTTTAGCTTAAGCTGAGGCCTAAGCTAAAGCGTCTAAAAGTATGGAAATGCGCCCCTTAAAGGGTTAAGGGGCGGTTGCGGTCATCGGTTTAGCCCGCTTCTGTCGCTTGTTTGTAATCAAGCGCTGCTTCAAACCACTCGATGAGTTCGTCTTCGGTCAGCGCGTTGAGTTCGGCCAAGCCCCAGCCAGTATATTTGGCCAGAGCGATAACCATGGCTTTTAAGCGCTTTGGCGGGACACGAGAAAAGCTTGTAGCGTTTCTCGCAGCTTCACAAAATCACTCCAATCAAGCTCTTCGATGATATCTGGAGAAACTTCGCATAAGTGCGAGAAATAACGAATTTCGCTTTCAGACTCGCTGATATCCGCTCTATCCACCATTAACCGATCGCGTACTTTTGGTCGTCTCATTGTCAGTTCTGCATACTCATGCCCATCGACCGTAATTGGGAATGCTAAGGTAATGATTTCTTTCATGGATTAAGCTCCGATTGCTGCGCGAAGTGCTGCCATTTGGTCCTTACCATTAACGGTACGAACGTCGTTGTATAGGTCAATTTCGTAAATCACATCTTGACCGATCTGTAGCTTGTACTTCTGAATTGCATATTGCAGCGTTAGCTTAGCTTCTTCGCCATCTTTCCAGCTGCCCATATCCACTTCTTTGAAGAAGCCTTCAAGCGTTACCACTACAGGTACTGGCGCTTCGCCTTGCGCTTGGATTGCACCACGAGCCGTTAATGGCGTTGTCGCACCGCTCCAATCGCCAAGTAGCTTCATCATGTCAGCGTTGTATTCAAGTAACGTGATTGTGCCTTCTAGCTTTTCAAGTTGGCCAACATCAAGCTCAACCGGCGCTTGAAAACCCGACGTCACTTCGCGAGTTTTTACGGTTACTTTTGGTAGCTGGATTTCATCAGCGATACCTAGATAGCCTTTACCGTCTACAAACAGCTTGAATTTTTTAAGAATTTTTGGAGAGATTGCCATTATACGATTTCCTCTAGGTAGTTGTTAGTTAGAATACTCTTGAAGGTGATGTGCTCAGCCGGTGTTGGCGGCGTGAAGTCAAAGCTAAAATACACTTTACCCGCTTGAATATTGGCCGGTGTGTTTAACTCTTCGTCAGCCCAAATTTGACCGCCAAGAATTGCACCTTGTGCTTTTAAGCTATCAAGGTACGACTGCACACTTTGCGTAACATCTTCGATGTAAGTTTTGGTGATATTGCGGTCAACCGCCCACATGTGCGCACGCAGTAGTGAGTCGTTGATCATATCTGCGGTACGTACCACTGACAGGAATGCCCATTTAGGGTCGTCAGAACAAGTATGGTTACCCCAAAGCTTAAAGCCGTTTTGACGAATAATGGTCGACACTTCTTTTTCGTTCAGCATATTCGCACGTGCGTTAGCATCGCCCAGCTGGAAGTCGATAGGACGTGCAGTTGCCACAATACCGTTCATATTGGTATTACTTGGGCTCCACCAAAAGCCTCGGTCGTTGTCCGACTTAGCAATCATGCCCGCAACACGTGCACTTGCAGGTTCAACTTCTGTTTTGCCATCGCGGAATACTTTGACATGAGGGTCAACAACGAACACACGACGCGAACCAAAGTCTGCACGATATGTTTTTGCATCCTCATCGTTGGTGTTTGGACCATCTGCGATGATAACCGCACGAAGACGCTCAGCCACGTTCACAAGCTCTGTGATAACTGGGTTACGATTACCTTCAGGGCGTTGATGCGCATAACCTGGCGCCACAAGAATACGTGGTGTTACCCCAAGTACTGACTCAGCACCAAGGAAAGCTTGTACACCTTCATAAGAACCGTCTGCTGCCACACCGCCAACCATGTTTGACATGATTGCCGCTTCATCAGCACCATCGACACGAACCACAACGACTACCGCACCAGCTTGGTCAAAAATACCGTCCATTGCCGCAGGTAGTGTTCCTTCTGTACCCAACGGTGCAGCTTCAGCACGTTTACCAGCAACCAATACAGGTGTGTTAAGTGGAAACTTTTCTGGATCTGCACTAGGTGCCGTACCAATCACACCAATTACTGAGCTTTTTACTGTTTTGATTGGACGCGTGCCGGATTGCGCCTCAATGACTTCTACACCGTGTAGAAATTTTGACATAGTTATCTCCTTTAAAGACATGTCAGTTAGAGAATAAAAAGGGCCATACAAGCTGCCTTGTATGGCCCTAATAACTTCATAAAAATTAGCGTTTGTTGACCTTATCCTTTACGGATAAGGTGGATAAAAAATGACTTAGATCTGGATACCCTCGATGGTGACAGGCTCCCCGTTGATTAAATACAATCCTTTTATTTCGATAGACAACTTGCCCTCACCTGCTGGATGTACCGCAACACCATCAAGTTGAAAGCGTGGTTCCCACTTCTCCAGTGCATTGGCGATGGTCATAGTGATATCCCCCACCAAAGAGTGAGAAAAAGGCCTATCTACAAGCTCATATAAGCCGCAGCCATAATCGCGTCGCATAACGCGACTGCCAAGCGGTGTGGTCACAATATCGCGAATACTCTGTTTTAGATGCTCAACACCACCGAGCGGCTTGCCCGTTTTGGCATTCATTCCTATCATGACGACTCCTTAAGTCACTTTGTAAATTCCCGCGCTGGAGCCTCCTGATACAGGAACCTCCGCAGCCTGAGTCATATGTTCAACTACGGCTTTAGCAATCGCAGCAGCCAGTTTGCCAGCTCCTGCATGCGCACCTGCCAACACAAAACCCTCGGCTTCAAGCTCCGCTTTGATCATGTTTTCTAATGCATTTGCATCTAATGCCATGTCACTTCCCCGCTGTAACTGTAGATGAGCCGTCACCATGTGGACTGCCAGTAAAATGACATACATGTGCCGTAGTCACACAAGGTGAGCCACCATTTAAGGCAATACTTGCCCCTTCAACACTGACGTCCCCCCCCCGCTTGAACAGAAGCACTTCCATCACACTTCAAAGTTGCATCTTTTGCACTCAATACGGTCGCATTAGCTTGTGTTTCTACTCGGATGTCTTTGGCTGTTGTAATATTCAGCGTCCCTGCTGAAAGCACATCCACAGTGGCATCCGCTCCTTGAATATCAATCAGATAACGATGACTCTTTCGGTCATACGTGATTGAGCTGCCATCTTGATATTGAACCTTATGAACATCAGGGCGATTTTCAGGCGATACTCCCAATTGTTTTGGCGCAAATTTTTGACTATACAAACTGCCAAGTACTACTCCCTGGGAAGTATCTCCACAGGGAGATAGCACCATCACTTGCTCACCAACTTCAGGTGCTTGCCAAGTCATATCATGAGCAGCTTGCGCCGTTAGCCAAGGTAACTTTGCCGTGATCCAATCACCCATTTTGACCTTGACGGTCGCCGTTTCGTAATCCACTTCATGCACCGTTCCTAGGCTAATTAACTTAGTAAGACGCTGCTGTAAGTCGGACATGGCTAAGTCTGAAAAATGTTGATTGGCTATCACGCTATCGGTCCTTCTTCTGGGGTTTTGTAAATTAAGCGATGCTCGCCACCATGCGGGCCAAGATACACTTCTGTTACCTCAACACCGGCCTCCTCGGGGTACTCAACTTGGTAATAAAACTGCCAAGTCAGCGTCGCCTTAGCGAGCATTGAATTGACTTGGTTGCTATAACTAAAACTGCTTTTTTCGCATATAAAGTGTTGCCAAGGGACGGGCGTTTCGTCCTTTATAATCGAAGCCTCAGCGGCACTGACCAAGTTATCCAACCGCGCTATCAACGCAGAGGCATCAGCCTCTTCAAGCGCCAGTTCAAGCTGCAAAGTCATCACTCGTCTGTCGAGTGCATTTGGGCTTAGGTTTTTATTGTACGCAGGCCCATAAGTCACGCCTTTGTCGGCGCCTTTCGCTTGCAGTTCACTGGCTTGTCGCTCAGCGATTGGGATAAGGGTAAGCTGTGCACGCTCTGTTAAATCCGGTTGTGGCTGGCTTGCTTTTAGTAAATCAACTTGAGCAAGCTCAGACAGACCGGCACTCAGGCACGCCAACACCTTAGCTATCAAGGTTTGTCGATGCATAGTTGTGCTCTCAAATTATAAATTGGCTAAATTAAAAAGCCGAAGATGGACGAAGCGCCCGAAAGAAGGTTAATTAAATGGAGTGATTATTGCTTCTCGGGCGAGCTTGCGTAATTCTTTCACATCAGCAGGAATGGTTTCTCCCGTTTCCAGCTCTCTTATCACATACCAATCCGTTTTTTTAAGGTACGCTCTTAATTCACAATCAATGTCGAATTGGCTGCGCTCTCCGCCTAGCTCATCTTTTCTCATTACGATTTGTTCTAACATTATAGTTGCCTCTCAAATACTGGTTTTTCAAAATATCCCCATCGATTTTCTGGAACCTTACCTGCAACTACTGAAGGTAAAGCAATTAGGCAGCTAGCTCCCTTTTCTAGATAAATGTGAGGACCAAAGGTGTAATTCACACCACCACTACTAGGCATATTTGATTGTCGAGTTACTTCATGCCATTTGTCATCTGTTGGAACTAAGAATTCATCGGACGGATAAGTAAATCGAACCTTTCCTGACTCAGCTTTTATCCAACCACCAAAGGTCAATGCGTTGTTGTAAGGTAAACCACCTTGATAAATGGAGTATGCATTTTCAAATGCTGGATAATCATCTACTTCTAACGCTTTAATACGTACGATTGCAAAATCAGGCTGATTATATTTTGGAGTACCACCTTGAATTTGGTCATACATAGCTCTGATTTCAGGGTGTTTATCTTCTTTGATCTTCCCATGCTCTGAATAGGCTACGATTTCACATTCGTAATGATTACTATTCCTACAGTGGTAACCATCTGGGATCCCCTTAGTTCCAGGGGTTAAAGAGCCATTAATTTTCAGCTCTTGATTCTTAGTAATACGGAAGAACGGCAGTTCAGCTCTAAATTGACTATCAATAAAACTATTTACCTGCGCTTTCATTCCATTCGTGGCTGCAGTGAGTTCAACAGTAGAAGAGTCAATATGCTGATCTACTTCCTCAGCTTTATTCTCTAGCGTACTTTGAATAATCCCAACCTGATCTTCAACAGTTTGGCACAGTGCATTGGCACGTGTGGCAACCTGACTCAGGCGCTCCGTCATGGTTAAATTGTCATTTGACATAGTGTTTCCTTATTGATGCTCAAGATTGGTTAATCTAATTTCTTGATTGGTTTGGCGGTTCATGGTGTCTAGCTGTACCGTCGTCACATTGGCAAGTTCTGCGTTAAATAAGCCATGGAATGCTGCTACGCGATTATCTAGCCGAGCGGCATGTGTTGTATCTAATCTTGACACTTCACTGGTGAGCAATTGTTTCAGCTCACTTAGCGCTGTTTCCTGTTGTTGCAAACGAAATTCCTGTTTGATTTGCCGATGCATGGTATCTAGCTGCGTTAGCGTCATTTCGGCCAACTCTTTGTCAACAATCAGATTGAGATTGTCGACTCCTAGCTTTACCTCGATACTCTCACTAGGCAGTTGTGCCAAACTTAACGTTAACCACTGTAGTACTTTGACGTCAGGTGTGCGGTAACCAAGTGTGGTGTTGGCTTTTGAGTAAACCCCCAGCAAAATCAGCTCTGGCTCACCGCTTGCGTCTACTGCGCCGCTATCTAAATAAACACCAATTTCTCTGATGGCATATTCAAGTGGTGCGTCGAATTTGCCTGCAATTTTAAGGCTCGTACTTTCACCGTCTTGATAGTCGCTGTCGGCAATAGCTACACGCTCTTTAAGGCTGCGTAGCTCAGTTTGATTTTGTGATGGCGTATAAGCGGCATCGCCAAACGCCATATGGCTGATTTGTCCCTTAAAGCCTCGCGCTTGAGCGCTGAGTAGGGCATCAAGTCCCGCATGGGTAAACTGCAGCGTTAGTGCAGACATTAAGTCGCTCCTTGTAAATGATAATGTTGATATTGAAGTCGGTGCATACCACTGGCGAGTACCACTCCTTGCATTAACTCATCAGGATGAATGCCCACTCCTTGGCTGGTATGCATTTGTGCATTCAGCTGTTTTGCAACCGCAAACACACCTAAACTCGCCTGCGTTTCACTAGGTAAAACGCCTGCGCCTTCGGTATTTAACATTTGATAGCCATAGTGATTTATATGGCCACATGCCCCTAATGCGGCTTTGCCTTGCTCAGGTTTTACCCCTAACCCCAACACTTGGGTATTGCTCAGACCCAAAGGCGCTTTGCCAATACCTGCTGCACCAATTTGCTCTTTAAGTGCAATACCCAATTGTAAATCAACATGGATAGCACCGCGTTTCACTGCGTTTACCACACGGCGAATACGCTTGAGCATCTGGGAGGTCAACAATCCTTGTTGTCGGTCGTCCAAATTCTGATTAATAAGCGCCCAGATCTGTACAGTGCCAGGCAAACCATCTTCCTGCTGCCACCATTCCTTGATCTCGGTTTCAATATTGAGACTATCGAGCGCTTTTTGCAGCGCAAATGGGGTCCCCTTGCACTGATGAACCGTGAACGCATCAGTAATGACTTGGCGTTTAATCGCCACAGGCCAATGTTCATCCCACTCATCCACTGAGTAGTTCCACGCCAAAAAAGGCAATAAAGGCTCGGGGCAAAGCTCTGGTTGCCAAAGACTCGTTAAGAGCAGCCGTGTATCGTTCAGTACACAAGCATCACGCAATTGGGTTCTTGCTTCATCATCCTTGAGGGAGAGCCCACTTAGTCCGACACTTACCGCTAGCCGCTCAAGTGCATCTCTTGAGAAAAACACTTGAGAGTAAATAATTGGCAGCAATTTATTGCTTGATAAGCGTTTAATTGCGCTGCGTAAATCAAGGCAGCCGACCTCAGTCAATGAGAGATAACGCGCGATTTCCACTAGCTCGTCATCGCTGCGCTGCTCAAGTTTTAAGGCCGCTAATAAACCTCCTCGGATAGTTCGAGGCTTGGCTTGCAGCTCTGCTAACCACTGCTCCAGCGTTGACGCATTATGAGGTAAAAGCTTAGTCATCCTGCCCCCTCACCTTTACTCGCAAATCCGTTTGCTGACAATACGCCACCTCAATATCTAGAGGTATAATGTCTTCACTTGGCGACTCCAACTTGATGTTCTCAACACCAGACAAAAACAGAGCGTTGCTAATGCCCGCTCGCGTGATCTGCCTACCAAGCTGACGTCTTTCAGTTAAGTAAGCGTCGAGCGCGGCCGAGGCACTGTCCACAATCACCTCAGGCGACGGGCCAGGTAAAATCTCAAGTTCCGCTGCAATGTTAAACGTCAATATCTGTGGCTGCTTGATTGTGACTCTATCGCCAAGCGGTCTCACTTTAGAGACTTCAGGCTGTGTTGACGATTCAGGGGTAAAGGCGATGTGTAATTTATTCAGCAGCTCCGCGCTTAGTGTACCTTTCCCTATTCGACTCAAGACGGTTAGTTCTATTTCACATGGCCTCGGACTATGAACTTGCACATCGCAAATCTCATTACTCACCGACAATGCATGAAAGCGATAAGAGGCCGCGCTCCCTGCGGTATTCAGTCCATCAAACGCCAGTTGCGTTCTCGCTCTTAAACGCTCATCATCCTCATTCCCAAGCCTTGCAACATTAAACCTCGCTGCGATTGCGTCTAAATCACTCCCTGAAGCACTCGCGAGCAAGTTCGCTTCTATTGCGTCATTTAGCATGCTTTGCTGAG
The DNA here is from genome assembly GCF_000238315.3 of Pseudoalteromonas piscicida. Lineage (NCBI taxonomy): Bacteria > Pseudomonadati > Pseudomonadota > Gammaproteobacteria > Alteromonadales > Pseudoalteromonadaceae > Pseudoalteromonas > Pseudoalteromonas piscicida. Next base: position 256,127 of record NZ_CP011924.1, on the reverse strand, counting down.
TCAGTCCTTGATATGCCATAACTTCTAACAATTTAGTTAGAGGTTCACTTTCCAAGTTTACTACCTCTTGGAGTGCGCTATCCTTTTGCAGCAATGCTTGCTTTAATGCTTCTAGACGCTGCTCAAAGTTTAAGGGTTTTAACACTTTAGGAATGGGCAACTGCGATAAGTCCAACCGCTCAAATGCCATCATCACCTCCTTGCTTTGCGCCATAAAAAAACCCACAACAAATACTTGCTTGTGGGTCTTGGAGATTGGAAACCTGTGTGCTTGCTAACTTTCTCAAGCATAGGTCTATCTTACTGGTTTTTAGGGAGTAAAACAGGTCAATCCTGACCTGCTTTATTAAAATAATGCTCTTTAAAACCAACGTTAGCTGACTGCTGGTAGATACACATCAAATTCCATCGTTTCAAAAATAAGCCGAAAAGGAGCACCGATCCGCTCTAAGCCTCGATTGACTCGTTCTGCTGAGAGTAAATAATTACCACTAATATCGAACTCAAGAGCAAGAGTAAAAGTACCGTTTTCGACGTTTGCTATAAAACGTATATCTTCTACTGGCTGTGTGGCATTAACAACACGCTCAATCATAATCATGATTTCAGTATCAGGTAACCCTGTAACACTTGCTGTAACTAGACACTTATCATTTTTCGCTACCCACCAAATATTACCTATTAGCCTGGCACTGGAAGAAGCAAGCGCTACATCCGATAAGGTTATTTCTGCATGTTCAACTGGGGACTCTTCCATCAATGTTTGTGGGTGGAATTGCTTAGTCTCTGGATTATAAATATCCCCTAAACTGGCATTGCTGCATTGTATATAGTGCTCAACATCAACAACTTCATCGAACTGATAGAGCCCAATAACTACATTGTCACTATCTACATGTGCATAGTTATACATACTCAATAACCTCCCATGACACTGGCACATAACGATCCCAAATCGGCATTGACGAGCCACCCATGTACATATCAACTCTATTCACTATCTTAAGTGTTGTACTATCCACGAGTTCACAATATATAGCTCCTGCCCAGCCACCATACTCACTGCTAGAGTCGCTCGTCCTCTTTGCACCATAGTAAGCAGATGACAGCATGTTGACGACCGTCTTATTAGTATCAACTTCCGGCAGCGTTATTATTCCGCCATTTCTCTCACTCCCATTATACTTTCCTCTAAATACTCGCTTCACTCCCCCACCAACTAAACTACTCACAGGTGTAGCCATCACTGCATCTCCCAATTCTTTTCAGCATTTAATATAAAAGTTAAAGTTAGGTTTAGGTCGTATACAATCTGCGTATCTGTGACGACCTTTCCTTGCTTCGCCATCAAAATAACCTCACTCGATATACCATCAACTACTATTGTAGGCGTAGCATCCAAACGCTTAGAAACAACAATCACAGCGTCTTCTGGTGTTTCTGCAACTGGTGGCAAGGTGAAAGTGTCGCTCGCTTTTAGGTGCACATTGCTGTGCGCAGGTATTACCCCACTTTATTAAAATAATGCTCTTTAAAACCAACGTTAGCTGACTGCTGGTAGATACACATCAAATTCCATCGTTTCAAAAATAAGCCGAAAAGGAGCACCGATCCGCTCTAAGCCTCGATTGACTCGTTCTGCTGAGAGTAAATAATTACCACTAATATCGAACTCAAGAGCAAGAGTAAAAGTACCGTTTTCGACGTTTGCTATAAAACGTATATCTTCTACTGGCTGTGTGGCATTAACAACACGCTCAATCATAATCATGATTTCAGTATCAGGTAACCCTGTAACACTTGCTGTAACTAGACACTTATCATTTTTCGCTACCCACCAAATATTACCTATTAGCCTGGCACTGGAAGAAGCAAGCGCTACATCCGATAAGGTTATTTCTGCATGTTCAACTGGGGACTCTTCCATCAATGTTTGTGGGTGGAATTGCTTAGTCTCTGGATTATAAATATCCCCTAAACTGGCATTGCTGCATTGTATATAGTGCTCAACATCAACAACTTCATCGAACTGATAGAGCCCAATAACTACATTGTCACTATCTACATGTGCATAGTTATACATACTCAATAACCTCCCATGACACTGGCACATAACGATCCCAAATCGGCATTGACGAGCCACCCATGTACATATCAACTCTATTCACTATCTTAAGTGTTGTACTATCCACGAGTTCACAATATATAGCTCCTGCCCAGCCACCATACTCACTGCTAGAGTCGCTCGTCCTCTTTGCACCATAGTAAGCAGATGACAGCATGTTGACGACCGTCTTATTAGTATCAACTTCCGGCAGCGTTATTATTCCGCCATTTCTCTCACTCCCATTATACTTTCCTCTAAATACTCGCTTCACTCCCCCACCAACTAAACTACTCACAGGTGTAGCCATCACTGCATCTCCCAATTCTTTTCAGCATTTAATATAAAAGTTAAAGTTAGGTTTAGGTCGTATACAATCTGCGTATCTGTGACGACCTTTCCTTGCTTCGCCATCAAAATAACCTCACTCGATATACCATCAACTACTATTGTAGGCGTAGCATCCAAACGCTTAGAAACAACAATCACAGCGTCTTCTGGTGTTTCTGCAACTGGTGGCAAGGTGAAAGTGTCGCTCGCTTTTAGGTGCACATTGCTGTGCGCAGGTATTACCCCACTTACTAGCGGCTTTTTCCTCTCTCCGACTAGGTATTCATCAACGTTACCTGAATGTATCGAGGTGAATATTGGCTTTTTAAAACCGCCTTCAGGCTCAGCTTCTTGCGATTCGTTTGTATGAAGTTTAATTGAATTGGAACTACAATCTGTGCCTGACATTAACGCTGAAGCGCCAGTAAATGTCCCAAATCTAGCCCAAACGGTAAACCATGTATTTTGTCCTGACACATCTTCACTGGTAACTTTCAAGTCGCCGATTAAGCTACTGCCAGTATTGGAAACACAATGGTTGTACGCAACCACATTTAAGTTATTGGCTGAAGCATTATTTGCTTTTGTAACATATATCGTTGCACCACCGCTTTGGTCGTTAAAGCCCGCTCCATAACCTCTAGTTCCAGCGAGATTAATCAACCAACGATAAGAGTCGTTTGTGTTGCTGGCATAAAATGAAGCGACTTTATACCAGCGAACTACATTTGAAGTGCTTTTGACTACATTCCAATCTCTGACGTTCGTATTACCAGTATGAAGTACATATTGCCCACAGTACGTAAATTCCCTTGGACTGACGACAATACCTTTATTGCCATCCCATGGTGTCTCACCTAATCCTAGATAGGCATGCGCGCCGTCCTCTTTTCCGTTACTGGAATAGATACCTACACTGCCAACTCTTTGTTGCTTAGTGTCGGAATAAACATGGAGGCCAACTGCATTAGGGTTTGGAACAAGCGAGCCGCTAAATGAACCTCCTTGCTTACTGAAGACAGTATCTGGGAATGTCCCACCACCGATATCTGACGCTGTGGGTTTATAACCTTTGTGGTAAACACGATGGTTGTAACTTGAGCCAGCGTAGATTTCACCTCTTACGTGCACGGGCCTGACAAAATGGAACTTTGGAGTACTATTATAAAAATGACACCAATCTTGATTTTGGGGGCCAATTTCTAAATAGCCATGAGGTGTTACAACCTTCAGGGAATCATTATTACCTTTAGATAGCTTGGTTTTGTCATCCCCTAGATGAATTTCACTTCTGAACCTAACCCAAGTCTGCTGGTAGTTCAGCTGCATAGCTCAGTTGTCGGGTATGCTGTCACTACCCAAATCACCCATACCTAGCCAACCACGGCCATCACCTGTGTAGGTGAGGTGTAGCGACGCGGCGTTTGTGCGGCCGGATTCACCAATAGATATTCCAGCGGCTTGTTCAATGTTTTCACTACCAGAGCTGCTACTATCCAGTGTTAACCATGGATTGTTTTTTACAATTTTAATATCCGCTTTGTAATCAAACCCTTGTCCATTGGTGTACTTAAATGCAGCTAACCCATTCTTGGTATCCCATATCCCAGTAAAACCAGTTTCAGTATTGGGCGTCCATATATAGCAGTCACTGCCAATCATTTTTAGGTCGCCATTGACCTCTACATTTCCTCTAAACTCCCAATCATTGCTGGAAACAAAATTTCTCGCAGTCCAATATTCAGTGCCATTCTCTCTTCTAAATAGAGTGAAGAAGTCTGAACCAGCGCCAGTTGTGGCAGGTGAGTTATCCCCGTTGTACTCTATACCACCGCCGTGTGATGGGCTTTGGCCTACATAGACTGTACCTGTTGATTGCGCACCTGCAACGGGTGAAAATACATTTAAGACAGCTCTGCCACCATCATCGGCTTGGATGTTTACTGTTGTGTTGGTGCCATTATCAAAGATTGCGTTTCTGGTGGATAGTCCAGACTTCCTTAGCGACATCCATTCAGAATAACTAGTTCCTGAGCGGTGCCTCCACTTAAAGTATTCATTAGAGTTATCGGATGTTTCAAAGAATAGATAACTATCGGCGTCTGAGTCAGCGTCGTTCTTAAATCCAATTTTCGCACCATCACTATTTTTCGACCAAATAATATCTTGGTCTGTAAGATTTATAGACTCCCCCTTGGCAACAGCACCTATATCTGCAGGTGTTGGTTTGTTTCCCTCATGGTATACATTATGCTCCGCCACAAACATATTGGTTTCATTTATGGAGCTTAAGACTCTGCTGTTTTTTTTGCTTTTATGTATATGTTCAATGGGGTAGTTAGTATTACTGTAATTTCCTATGCTCACATTATCGTTAGTATAAGAGAGGATATGACAATGCAACGACAAGGAATTACCGCCAATAAGCTTAACCTGAATGAGGTAGTCTTCACTTCCATTACTGAGTATTTTTAGCTCAAGTTGCGTGTAGTCCCCACTCAAAGACTCAACGACAATATCCTTATGATGATTAACCAATATATCCGCTGAAAAATTAATGACAGTATTACTCGTCGTCCCCTTTAAGGTAATTGAGCATCTAGACGCTAGAGCACTGCCAATCACTTTAGCTATCGTCGTAAATTCAGAGTTATTTACTTCAGGTGTAAGACCTGAATGACGTTGAAAAGCACCTACATCTGAAGCGGTAGGTTTATAACCCTCATGGTAAACACGTTGGTTAAAACTTGAGCCAGCGTAAATTTCCCCTTTTACGTGCACGGGTTTGCCAAAATAGAACTTTGTCATACTCGTATCAAAGTGACACCAGTCGTGATTTTTAGGTCCAATATCAACATTACCATGCGGTGTAACCACTCTTAGGGAGTCGCTATAGCCTTTAGATAGCTTGGTTTTGTCATCCCCTAGATGAATTTCACTTCGGAAGAGAACCCAAGTCTGCTGGTAATTCAGTTGCATAGCCCAGTTATCAGGTATGCCATCCCCTCCCAAATTACCCATACCAATCCAAGCAACCCCATTACCTGTATAGGTTAGGTGTAACGATGCATCACCGCTTGTGCGACCAGATTCACCAATAGATATTCCAGCGGCTTGTTCAATGTTATCACTACCAGAGCTGCTACTATCCAGTGTTAACCATGGATTGTTTTTGGTGATGGTGATATCACCTCCAAAGTTCCAGTTACCATATGCATATACACTAGACCAATCAGTCCCGTAGTTAATCTCTAAGTTGCTAGTCGTGCCAACTAATGCTCTTTTGTTTCTAATTTTTAGGTCTTGACCGCCATTGGTATCTATATAAGACCGTTCAAATCTATCAAGCTTTTCGCTGATATCGGCTGGTTTTGGTTTGTTATGCTCGGTGTAAAAAGCCCCCCAAGATGACCAAATACCATCAGCAGAACGATACCGAACAAAAGATTGTTCTAGTGCGTGATATGCGTGTGCGACTTGTATGACTCTTTTGCCTGCAGAAAGCTGGACTACAGATATCTCAACTAGAAATGCAGCATCTGGATTCGGTGTGTCGAGAGCCCCTGCCCCAACAATGATCACTTCACTTTTTTGGTCTAAATCATTCAACGAGCCACTATTAACAAGCCTGCCGACTTCAGGCACCGCTCCTACCTCTTCTGCAGTTGGTTTGTTATATGTCGAGTAAGTATTTGCGAAAAATTCAAATGGTTTAGCATTTCCACCAGATTGGGTCGCTATCCAGCATTTAAAAGCAAATGGATATGAGGTGGATCCATGAGGATTACTAAATGTAGGCACATTATCAATGATTTTTATTGACGGATGATTTGGCCCATTCGTGTTCCCATAAATCGTATTTGCACTCCATGTCGAACCATATTTTGCAAAACGGCCTACGAAGTTAGTGCTTGTCGCCGTTCCATCCGTCAAGCCAAATATCAGTATGTCGCACGCGGTATCGGGCAAATCAGGAAATGCTTTTGACTCGCCAGCGTCAAGCCTAAGCTCAAACGTACGGTCAAAGAAGTTCGCTGATTGGTGGCTAATTTGAGTGCCAAGTCCATGCGGGTTTATCGCATCTCCAACCCACTCTCTCGTCGCATAGGTCAACGAAGGATCTATTTTTTCGGCAACTGAATGATTGTTCTCTACATCAATCACCGCTTTTATTTTTAGCTCAGCGGCGGCATTTTCATCACCTGAAGGCTTATAGGTTTCAGGGTGTTTAACTAATGCAAAGGGGCGTCCGTCTGGCATATAAAATGCAGCTTCACGAACATAAAACCCACCAACCCCTACTGGTAAAACTCCAATTATTTCAGCTAGATTGGCCGTATCTAACAGCTTAACTGAATTTATGGATCCTCGGTATTTTTCTTGCACCAATGTTTCTTGTAACGGCGTGAGATGACCGTCCCCAACTCCAAACTCGCTGATCTCAACCGTCTGGTCATTAGCCATGGCATCAAGAATTGCTTGCCTCCCAGCCGATGTTAAGCGGGTCCAATAATGTGAATTAGTCATATGATCCTTACTGTTTAGATAACGGATAAACCGTGGTTGATGTTGCACTACAAGAAACAGTTCGAGTGGAAAGAGCAAGGTTACTCTGTAAATTCATTTGGAGCTGATAATCCACAGATTTTCGCTTTGCTCTGTCGATTAGTTTTCTGGTTTCTCGGATCAGAGGTAAATCGATCCCTCTGTGAGAAATAAATACATCAACTTTAAATGTGCCAGCGGGTGCCATAGGGGTTTGCTCAAACCACTCGGTGATTTCGGCGCCCATATCGAAGTGAGATAGCGATTGTATAATTGCATACCGTGTACCTAAGTACTTATGCTGCTCAAAGCTATCAGCTATCACTTTACGTTTTACAGATTCGTGCCAGTTTTCATCCCATTCTTTTACGCCTTGACTCCATGCTAACCAAGGAAGTAAGGGCAAGGGACAGTGAAATGGACTCCATAGAGTGGAAAGCTTGCTGATTTCATCGCTCAATAACAAAAAGATTAAGCTATTCACTTCTAGTATTGCGCGACTCAGCTTATTTGGTGGTTGGGTGTCTTCACTCTCACTCAAAGCGCCACCTCAAAATCGATCTCTGTAGCACCGTTGACACACCATGCAACTTCATTTTTTAATACTTCTATATTGCTTGTAGGTGAAATAAGATTTACTTCTTCTACTCCCACCTGATGCAGCACGGCAAATAAAGCGGACTGCTTAACTGACTTGCCCAGTGAACTTTGCTGCTGCAGAAAGTGTTGCAGCTTAGTAATCACATTTAATCTAACTTGCTCGTGGCCAGGCCCAAGTTCAAGCTTGACTTTTGCTTTTATATTGAAAGGCTTAATTACTGCGGGAACAATTTCAACACGATCTCCAATTGGTCGAACCCTTTGTGCAAGCAAGACTTCAGACACACTGTCTTGATCTCCTGGTGTGAGGCCAAAAGCAGCCGCAAGCGTATTTATTAATTCTGTTGACGGAGCACCATTTTCGGTTTCATTACTTAATATGCTCAAAATCACATGGCAAGGAGATGGACTTGCGACGTGAATATCTTTAACTCTGCTATCTGCCGTCAACGCATGATAACGGTAGCTTTCTTCTGTTCCAGCCGTATTTAGACTATGGAATGCTTGTTGTATTCGGTGCCTAAACCGTTCATCTGACTCTTCTGGCAAACGGCTTACACCGTAACGTGTTGCAATATGGTCTAGGTCACTATTTGTTGCTGTCGCCAACAAGTTACCTTTGACGGTGTCATTTATTCGTCCTTTAAGCAGCATGCTGTGATATGCAAATGTATTGAGTAACTGTGTTAAAGGCTCTGATTCTAGCTCTAGTGTCTTACTAACATCTGGAACTAACTCGCTCGATTTACTTTTTAACTGTTCCAGAATTTGTTCATATTCCAGATTTTCTAATAGCTCTGGAGGTGTTAGCTTAGATAAATCGATCAACTGAGATGATGGCATTGCACCCTCCGGTACTAAACAGAAAATAAAAAACCCACAGCAAACACTTGCTTGTGGGCTTTGGAGATTGGAAACCTGTGTGCTTGTTAACTTTCTCAAGCATAGGTCTATCTTACTGGTTTTTAGGGAGTAAAACAGGTCAATCCTGACCTGCTGTGAAATTATTAGAACGCAATCACAAACTGTAGTAATTCAGCTTGAGAGGTAAGGCTAAGCACCGCAGCTTCTAACTCACCGCTTTTTTCACGCACCACTTCTCTTTGCTGCAAAATGGCGAGTAGGTTTGCACGCTCTGTTGCTGCACCTTCTTCATTACCGTTCAACCTCTCACTCAACTCACGCTCTTTTGCGCGCTCTACTCGCCACTGCTCCGATTGCAATTTGCTATAAGCGAGTTGCTTTATGCGCGTAATGACTTGCTGTTTTAAATACTCAACTTCAGAGTTTTCTTCAGTCTCTAACTGAGCTTCAGCTATAAATTGTGCTACCGACTCTTTATTCCATTGCTCACCCGTTTTCGGGTGTACCAACCAAAAGTTACCCGCAATAGACATCCCTTTATTATTGTCGTAATAAATATTCATTTTTACTCCTTAAATCGCGCGACAGGTTCTGGCAAGGCCATACTGGTTATATAGGTAGTGTTCATTGATAACACCGATATGTGAGTATGGATTCATCGCTTGAATGGCTGTTGCTATTACGCCCCCGTCGTATCCTAAGCTATCGGCCTTAGAACGATAGCAATACGAACTCAGTAACTCGCCATCTAGTGTTTCCATAACCACATTCACTTCACCTTCACTATTCTCTGTGCCATTTGAATTTTGCGTTTTATACGGCTCACTGTTACTGGTAAAAATATAATTGATCGGCTGAAGCTTCTGCTCTTCGGTAAAGAGATAATGTGCGTTGAATTTGTCACCTGCCATTTTTACTTCACTACCAAGTAGACCAAAGTAACCGTAGTAATTATATGAATAGCTCGACATCGCCGCTTCGCTGTGGTTATAGCGATTTATCCCATGCGGCTGCGCTAAGGTATTTGCGATAAATACCATCGTTGTAAAGTCACCGCTATCCACATAATTCTGATATTCAGCTGCATTCGCAATGGCAATATTAGTAATGTGGTTGCCATCACGATATTTTTCCACAACCAAGTTAGTACCCGAGTCGATAACCACTAAGCAGTGCTTTTGGTTGTTATACAACACAGCCACCTCGTTATGGTTGTAGCTAGACCGTGTTGGAATACCAAATTTATCTCGGGCATTGAGATCTTGCTTTGGCAAAGTACGCGAGGTAAATCCCTGCCCTAAAACAAAGATACCACCATACTCGTGAAATTATTAGAACGCAATCACAAACTGTAGTAATTCAGCTTGAGAGGTAAGGCTAAGCACCGCAGCTTCTAACTCACCGCTTTTTTCACGCACCACTTCTCTTTGCTGCAAAATGGCGAGTAGGTTTGCACGCTCTGTTGCTGCACCTTCTTCATTACCGTTCAACCTCTCACTCAACTCACGCTCTTTTGCGCGCTCTACTCGCCACTGCTCCGATTGCAATTTGCTATAAGCGAGTTGCTTTATGCGCGTAATGACTTGCTGTTTTAAATACTCAACTTCAGAGTTTTCTTCAGTCTCTAACTGAGCTTCAGCTATAAATTGTGCTACCGACTCTTTATTCCATTGCTCACCCGTTTTCGGGTGTACCAACCAAAAGTTACCCGCAATAGACATCCCTTTATTATTGTCGTAATAAATATTCATTTTTACTCCTTAAATCGCGCGACAGGTTCTGGCAAGGCCATACTGGTTATATAGGTAGTGTTCATTGATAACACCGATATGTGAGTATGGATTCATCGCTTGAATGGCTGTTGCTATTACGCCCCCGTCGTATCCTAAGCTATCGGCCTTAGAACGATAGCAATACGAACTCAGTAACTCGCCATCTAGTGTTTCCATAACCACATTCACTTCACCTTCACTATTCTCTGTGCCATTTGAATTTTGCGTTTTATACGGCTCACTGTTACTGGTAAAAATATAATTGATCGGCTGAAGCTTCTGCTCTTCGGTAAAGAGATAATGTGCGTTGAATTTGTCACCTGCCATTTTTACTTCACTACCAAGTAGACCAAAGTAACCGTAGTAATTATATGAATAGCTCGACATCGCCGCTTCGCTGTGGTTATAGCGATTTATCCCATGCGGCTGCGCTAAGGTATTTGCGATAAATACCATCGTTGTAAAGTCACCGCTATCCACATAATTCTGATATTCAGCTGCATTCGCAATGGCAATATTAGTAATGTGGTTGCCATCACGATATTTTTCCACAACCAAGTTAGTACCCGAGTCGATAACCACTAAGCAGTGCTTTTGGTTGTTATACAACACAGCCACCTCGTTATGGTTGTAGCTAGACCGTGTTGGAATACCAAATTTATCTCGGGCATTGAGATCTTGCTTTGGCAAAGTACGCGAGGTAAATCCCTGCCCTAAAACAAAGATACCACCATACTCCGTCGTATTTGCTGATAGAGACTCTTGGGTGCTATATACGATTTCAAAACTAACATCATTAGGTTGTGCTTTTAACCCCAGCGGCACAATGGCACTTGCGCCATGTTGATACACCTTAGTCGCGGGGTTTTGCTCAAAGGCATTATTATGGACAAAGCTTGATTTTATTACGGTAGATGACGTGCCATCTTGGCTAATTTGTAAATGATCTAAACGACATGTGTCCGTTGCTGCATTCGCGGTAACACTTGGTCGAGTGAGATAGGAAGTACCATCACTATTATAGACAGCCAAAACCGATGTGGAGCGGCGAAAATTAGCATGACTATTCGCCGTATCAATGTTTTTTATCGCGAATAAGGTTTTTGGTGTTGCAGCAGTGTTGTTCGCAACCACTTCATTAATTTGTTGCGTCAATGGAGCTATTTGATCCAATAGCGCCAGTTTTGCAGCTCTGGTAACCAGCTCAGCGGTCGACGCGGTTAAATCAGCTTTAGCAGAATCAATATTGTTAATCGCTGAGGTTGCAACCTGTTGCAATAGCTGGGTTGAGTCATCCAAATGTTCCTGTGCAACGGCTACAACGGCTTGCTCAAGCTTAGCGTTATCTGTGAGCCGTGCAATTGCATTCGTGACTAAGGTTTGCTCCTCTGCACTCAACGGAGTGCTGCCGTTCATATCAGCGACCAGTTTGTCGACCATTACCTGAACGGCTTGTTGAATTGTTGCCATAATTTCCTCTTATAAATCCTTTAAATTGGTAGCAGGGTTTCACCCAAAACTTGATTGAGCCGAAGCCGTCTGAAGCGCTTGTCGATTTCTACTTGGGCTTGTTGATGTGCTAATTGCTGCTGGTGGATATCTGCATCAATTGCCTTAAGCGCATTGATCAATCGCTGTACGTCTTGTTCAAGTAGATTATCTGGGTGAGGGAGTGGATATTGCTGAAATGGAGTAAATTGATTGATGTCCACAATTTCTCCTACAAGGTAAATGTACGTAGATTTCGTACTCTAGGGCGCTGCGCCGGAGTCCCCTTCAGTACCAGTTTCACCCGTGTCGTCGCGGTATCAACACCGTTAAAGGTGTAGTTGAACTGCTGCCAACCATCGTTCAGCACTGAACTGCTATCTAGTGCAAGTGGTAGCCAAACATCCCCTTTTTGCATCAAAGCTTGTACTTCTGAGTGGCTTTGAATATTCGCTTCAAAGCTTACCGTTAAATCACCACCTAAACGGCAGCGCAGCTCACGAGAAATATAGTCTCCGGTTTGCGCGACTTGCCCATGAACACACTGGCTGCCCGCAAAAAGTACTGGCGTTAAGCTTTGTGTTCCCGTCAATACAGCAGCGACCTTAACCTTGCCAGTTATGGTTTCTCCAAGCGTACTTGGTTGCCACTCTTGAACGCTTAGCACTTTTTCTTTATTGCCAGTAGGGTACGTGAGTTCAAAGGTAACTTGAGTATCTGCACTTGGGCGCTGGACTACAGCTAAAAGCATTAAATCTGTTACTTGTTCAACCTCTACCTCGCCGAGTTCAATCCGTCTACTTTGCTCTGTGAATTTGGCGGCCTTTAACCTAAATGTCAGATCTTTATCCTGATGTGGCGTCCAGGTGCTAGCGTTGCTTGATGATAACAACACTCCTACTTGATACGGCTGCGAGGTAACCCAGTTGTGCGCCTGATCAAGCTTACCCAGCTCAGCAATAGCAACACTGTGCTCAGCCCCATCAGTTAACACAACCAGCGCATATTCCTGATCGGCATTTAAAAAGGTTGGCGTAAAGGTAAACAGTGTCGGTTGGTCATTTAGCCTTATCTCATCACAGTTTAATTTGCTACTTGCCAGCACGGTTTGTGTAGGAATACCTTGTACTACTTCACGAATTTGTACTTCTACCGCTTCCTGACCCTTGGCGGTAAACCATAATTCAACACCGGCAATAAATCGCGATTGCTCCAAAATAAAGGTTTGTGCGAGTGGGTCAAAACGCTGAGTAATAATACTATTTACGCGCCTCAATGTTTCCACTTCAATCACGCCACTGCCAGTATAACTAGCGCTTCCTGCCGAACCTTGCTTACCAATAAATCGCACCAGTTTAGTTCCGGCGGGAACATTATTTGGCACTTTAAATCGACCAGCTAATTCACCGCGTGTATTTGCTTGGATCATGCTTGCACCTCTGAAATAATTTCAATGCCATCGAATAACAGTGAGTCCAGTTGCTCACCTGGATCAAACCCAGAAATAGCAAAGTTGACCCACCGAGTGCGCAAGAACTCGGCTTGCTGACGGCGCACACCAACTCGCTCAGTACTCGTTTGAGTAATAACGCGACGAACACGCCCTCCACCGCTAGTTAACCTGCGAGTAATGGGGCTTGTCCACTGAGTCTGGGTTTGTGTCCAATGGTCAACACTTGGGGTTAACCTGACATCCGCAGGCAGTGGTTCAAATGCCATATAAGGATTAATTTTCATCTCACCGGTACGGCTCTCTTGTACTAAGATGTCTTCGAGTTCGTACGGTAATGTTTGGACTTGTGGTTGTGACAATTGAGTTATTTCTGCGGCCATTGGCAGCATAAGTTCGCCATCCACAATAGCAGCGCTTTGTTCAAGTCCAATATCGCGCATATCGTCATCTAAAAACGGGTCAACAAACACGCCGTATTTGCTAGCAGGTGACTGGGCATTGGTATCGTTACGTAGGCGTTCAATAGCCAACAATTGGTATAAATCTGAGATCTGCTGTTGCATCAACGCAAGATCTGTCATTTGTACCGCTTCAATCGCAATATTCTGGATATGCGGCTGCGCACTCCCCCAGTGTTGCTGCACTTGGGCAAGCCCAAGGTGTTGCTGCACTTGGGCAAGCCCAAGGTGTTGATGAGGCACTAAAGGTGCTTGCGGGTTGATTCTGTCGGGTGCACCTTTGATCCGCTCAACATGACCATTGGGGGTAAGCACGAGCAGGTCGATACGTGGCATAAACCAGTGATAATCGACGACCACAAGGCCATTTTCGAGCATTTCTTCAGCTTCGTTTAACTGTTGCTCGAGCCAAAACCCGGTTTCGTTCGCATCAACTTCAATAAGTCGGCGATAGGTATACACCACGTCATACGACGTGCCTGAAGCTGGCTTATTGCCACCTTCGCGCCAACTAATATGATTGCGGGTAAAAATAAAGTCGATACCTTGCTGATATTCAATGCCACCTTGCGAGATCTGCAAAATTTCAATGACAGAGTCATCATCAAAGGGATCGGTATTTTGGCCGGTTTGCGCGTGACCTCTAGTCAGAGAGGTACGCTTTTTCACCTCAGCAGTCACCTGATCAATGCGCTGCACCGGTGCAAAGTCTAAATCAATTCGCATAGCGCCTTGGGTATTGGCACTAAATCTGCTCGGCTCATTGATCACCTCACGCACATCGGGGTCGTTCGGCAGCGTAACAGGCAGTGCGGTGTTAAACGCTATTTCATAGCCATTGATATGCGCTTTTCGCTCTTGCACATTAAAGTGCTGGTGGCTTGCCGTACTCTCTCGATAGCTGACATTGAGCCCACTCACCACATAACTCCCACCGTTTGACTCTCGGTCGTAACGCGCAAGTGCGCTGGTAATTGAGTCTAGTTGCGGCGGCGGCTGCTTAACGATAAGCGTGCCATGATCGATTTGGTAAACGGGAAAAAAGTCGCTATTGGGATAGTCAAGGCTGTCGCTCAGTCCCCAACGGCCCGAGATTTTCAGTCGCGCGGCACCCGCTTCGTCAAAATTGTGTGCGCCAATAGCTGGATCTCTAAGTGTTGAGTCTTCAAGCTCTGTCACCACTTCCTTTGCTAACCACACCCCGACAATTTCGAGTTTATTTAGCGCAATCGCTAACTGTTTAGTGTCGACATCATGTACCGCGCCTTGTAAATATACTGAGGATGCGCCAATGGTTGCAACGGCATGAGCTTGGTCAATAACCACCTCGCCCCCTTAACCACATCCCCATCTTTCATCAATACATCAGCGATGCCTTTTACATGGTGCTGAGACTGCAGTTGCAGGTCGTTAAGTTCACGACTTTGCAACCCTTTACTCGCTCGAAACAATAGCTGACTGTAACACTTTGCAGGATCAAACTGCTGGTAATAATCTTTTATCATTGCTTTCTTCTTAAAAACTGATCACAAACTCAAACGTTTCGCGTACCCCTTGGTCACGAAATAGCGCCGTGCGATGCTCAAGCAAAATAAGCTCACCAGCCTCTGCAACCTCGTCTGGTAAGAGGTAATATTTTCCAGCTGGAATGCCCGTTTTTGGTGTCGTGCCAAGCATTAAACCTAGCTCTCGAATATGCTCACCTAAGCCATCTTCGAAGTCGTAGGAGAATTGGCAATATAGATGTTGGCTAGCGGTATCGCTTAAGCGGAACCTTCCGGTTGGCACCTGAATTTCGCCTTGTTCATCCGGCTCACAAAAGCGAATTTGCTTTGCCTTGCGATAACCAATGAGATTGGTGAGTTGTGTGGTATTGGTAGGGGTTGGCGGCAAAGTATTATCCCAACTTGATGCGCCGTTTCCCCATGCCAAATAAATAGCCTGCTGCTGCATTAGCCGTGCAAGCGCCTTTCGGCCTTGAAGTGTTAAAGTGGCCAAGGACTGCTCCTTAAAGAAATGAAACCGAGCTAAAGATTAAGCTCGGTGAGAAAGTAGAGGTTTAGTAAGATTCAATCCAGAGGTCGGATTGTTGCTCTGCGGCAAGTAAACAAGCTTGGGTAAGTTGTGCTTTGGTCACATTGGCCACAGCGTTATTGGCAAGCACCCAACGCTGCGTGTCACTGTCTGTCATCAGCAGTATGGCTCGAACCATACGTTGCTGACTTTGTTCATCACCATCAAACACCAGACCGTCCACTTCAACGGCGATTGACGCCACATTCGCTGCACGCTGACTTTTAAAGCGTTCACGTTTAGTGTCTGCTATTTGTTGTTCAGTATGTGAAATAGTAGCAGGATGGTGATAAGCCACTCGCGCTTCATCGTCGTACTCTATACGCGAGTCAACAGTTTCAGTGGTTAATGCTAAATCCACCTCCACATGCTCAACACGATAGCACGCTCTTCTCGCTTGCAAGTCCAGTATAGGCTCCGCTGGTAGCGGTGGCACAGGCATTGGTTCATCTGGGTTAGCGACATTGTGCGCTTGCACCTCTACTACCCGTGCTTGCACTTCAGCCGTTTCAGTCTGCCACGCGGCATGCGCCTCGCAATATGCCGCTTCTTCTTGCTCAATGGCAAGTTGTAGCGCTTCGTCAATCTGCTCTTGAGGATGACGCAGCATGATTTTTGTTTGCACGTCTGTATAGCTCAGCGTTAAGGCCTCTACTGCATCAGCCGTGAAGTTCTCAGCCTCAGTATTCATCGCACTCTCCTTATCCATTATGTGCAATTCCTATTGGGAATAGGGTGTGATGGCAGAACACTTTGACGGTATTGCCGTTGAGATCGGTTTTGGTGTTTTCGCCATTGATGATAGGGATGGTTTGATCATCGCCCCAAGAGCCTTTTGCGTTAACCGGTTTAAAGACGACATTGCCTGATACTAAACCGACAAGCTCACCTTCCTCATTGATGTAAGTCACGTCTTGCATTATCCCTGTAAGAGTTGTCAATGCTTGCAAAACCAAACCTTTGAACTCACCTACTGAGAATCTATACACTTTTCCTTTTGTATAACTTTGCGAAATACTTGAGTTCGCTGGTTGTACATCATAATTTTGATATTGCAACTCACTTCCATGAAATTGAAGGTAAAGCAGGCCGTTTTTTTCTATAATTGAGGTCAGAGCTTTAATTGCAGAGCCCTCTTTTTGGTATAGAAGTATCGGATCATGTTTTGGCTGAGCACCAATAACATCATTCACTTTGAAGCTTCCCCAACTCATAAGTCCGTGTCTATTTAATGGGGTAAAACCAACACCTAAATGCCCTTCACTTTGCTTAGTGCGCTTCCCGATAAGCGAGCTATTCAGGGAACCACCTCGGTCTAAGTGATAAAAGTTACTTTGGTATATATATGGTGATACATACGCTACAGGATGACTTGATTTTGCCTTCGTGACAGGTGCCTTTTCTGTAATGTGAACCAGACCAACAAAATCGGTTTTATTGGTGGACATGGATTTCCAGTTGCCGTCAACATTATTCAACTCCACACCATACGTTGACCATTGATTAGATGTTAATGTGGGTTCGCGGCCAATCATTGTGGTAGCTGTTTGTTCTGTAATATGGTTGATTGGTATGAGTTGATATTCTGAGCCACTACCTATCGTTCCATTCCAAAGTCCTTGCACGCCATCTGGGAACTGTTGGAGCAAGCTTTCAGGATGTCCAAACAGGTCTATTTGAGGTGTTTCATGGAACGATGCACTTAGTTCAAACGCATCAAGTATATACAAAATGTCATCAACTTCAGGAATTGGTGGCGAAAACTCTTTACCTCCGTTCTGATAGCTCAAAGGCAGGCTTTGAACTAATTTATCTAATGATACATATACGGCGTCTCCGTCTATATGTGCGATGTAATAAACTTCGTTTTTGGTGGCGTTATAGATACAAGCATATCGTTTATCTGTAATTACATCCTTAAGTTGCTCATACTCCGTAACCTTTAACCAACGACCGCCTCCTGATATGCCCACATTTCTAATAGTTGCTTGGTGTATTTTAGTAAAGAGCGGCTTTGATTCTCCACGCAAACGATTTGAAATAGCATGACGCAATGTGGATTCTAATACCTCCGCTTTATCCAGCTTATTGGCCGATAAGCGCAAATCGATTACTTGCCCAGCATAAATGACGTCATAATACGCATACCCATCTTGACGACCCGATCCATTTGTAGACTCAGCGAAACCACTCTCTGCTGAAACTCGGGAATAACTCATTGCTCCACCAATATCAAAACACTGTGATGTGCTAAGGATATCTTCAGCCGCTTTTCTAAACCATGGTTCATGACCTAATCCTGCTTTTAAAAACCTTCTACATCCAAATGGATTATATGTTGGGTGATATCCCCCTTGGTTTAAACGCTGCACGAGGGCTATTGTTATTGCAAAGCACTTCCCGTCATGACCAGAGTTAACATCTTTCGTCGTCCAACTCGACATGGCTCCAAAAACACCCACATCGTATGTATCCAATGGATATTTAGCAGCTGCTCGCACACTATCAGAGTATAGCGGGTAGCCCGTTCTCCAATCAGACGCAGTAGCAACCCTAGCACCTTGAGGTCGAATATGTTCACCCGATGAGTAATCGAGATAACCACCTCCTTCACTGGTTCTAACTGCATACCAATTGTCACCATGCCCCTCGACAACCCTAATTCGATATCTAACCTGAATATACGCTTTGGCTTTTGGGTCGTATTAAATATTATGCTCGGGCTCTCCAAGGAAAGTAGCCTTTTGCGACTCCGTTAGCGATGACCATTTAACGCCATGCCCCTTTGTACCAGTGTCCCATTCACCGAATGCAGAATACCCCTGAGCAACGAGATTATTGCGAAGGGCAATGCCCTTATAGTTATTTGCGCCATATTGCACATTCCCCAGTGGATACACGACGTCTTTATCAGCAATTTTCTCATGCCAAGATTCCAAAAGTACTAAGTCTTTACGAGAGGTGATCACCTTATTGGTCTCGGTTTCTGCTGCAAATGCGGTTTCGGTATTACTATGCTGGGTTACAGTGCCAGACTCTGAGTCATAAGTTTTAGTGCCATTAGGGGCTGGTGGGAAAAGGATATTGTTTCTAACATTATTGACTTGATTTACACACTCAATCCTTAGCAAAGCACCATCTACAATAACCTCTGGCATACCGACTCTAGAGTCTCCAAATGACAAAGTATTCATATTTCGACCCAACGCAATCATATTACTGAGCACTTCTAGCGTGTTCATCCCTTCATTGACCAGCCTTTCATTGTTAGAAATATAATGCCTACCCCACTCCACAAACCCACTTCCCGCATATTGCTGTTTACGCATATCGCGCAGCGCATCAAACTGGGCTTTGGTCATTACATGAGGATGCGGATTCACGCTTTGTGCATCTGCAATCAGCGATTTCAGTGTTGGCAGTGTATGGCTGTTGCCGTTTAAATCTTTGAGGTTGACGCTGCCAGACTGAGTTTGCCAATCATTCAGTGCTTGGTTGTTCTGATTAACCGTTTGATAGGTATGAGCAATATCTTGCTTAACCTGATCAATTTCCTGTAAGCCTTCGGTGATATTATTGGCAAGTTGAACACTTGCTTCGGTTTGCTCAGTTGCGGCCTGTTGCAACTGGGCAAGTTGTGATTCTATGGTCATGTATTATCCTATGTTTGCTTTTCTTAGGCGCATCGCCAGTTGCATGGTTTGGTTGGCTTGCTGGATCAGACTTTTACCTTGTCTAAGATGTGCATACACAGACGTAGCCAGCTCTTTTGCCATAAAAATATTGGTGTTAAGCACACCTGTTTCAAAACTGACTTGCTGTGAAGGCAGCGCCGCGAGGTTTAGCGAAATGACCTCTAACCAGGCTACGTCTTTGCTTTTATGATTCAGCACTTCACCCCCTGCGCTATATACCGCAACCAAAGTGCTGCCAGACCAAATTCCTAATTCTTTAACTGGGTAATCGGCTTCCCCTTCAAAGACTGCGCTAAAACGCACTTGTGTTGAAGTGAGTTGCTCCGCCTGTAATATCGGGACCTTTTGTTGCTCTTGTCGTAACTGCGTTTGCAAGTGAGACGCAATGTAACCTGCGCTTCCTGCGGACAAATGTGTCAACGTAAAAGCTTGTCCTTGCTCTAGCGCCTGCGTCAATTTGGCAAGCCCCGGTGTAGTCCATACAACAGACGCAAATTGTGATGATTGCATTGAGAGTTCCATTTATTTGGAGAGTATTATTCTGGGAGCACCACTTGGAAACGACTGCAATGAACATTAAGCCGTCCAGTGGTGGCGAGCGCAGCTGAGAGCGGCATCATTTGACGGTGCTGCCAATGTGCAGTCGTTGCATGAAGCGGATCACCGATAAAGGCGTCGGCTTTAGTCCAGCTTTGTTGCCACTCGCCCTGCCACGAGCGTGTTGACCACACGCGATGCTGCGAAAGCAGCCTAATTCGGGCTGAGCTCACAGGCAGTTGTGAAGGCTCTTTGTCGCTGAGCTTGTATTCACTCAAGCGTTTTGTGGTGAGGTAATGACTGCGCTGACTATGTGTTCTACTGAGGTGTGCAGAGGCATTCGTCACGTTATGACTCACACCTTGCTGGTGGCAGCGACCAAAGCTGACTTTGCATAGCGTGTTATCGCCATCATGAAATGGCACGCCAGAAACATCGGATAGAAGCGCTCCAAAACCACTTTGAGATAACTTCAGTTCACGCACATCATAACCATGATAAATACGTGAGAGCTTGGCTCTTACTGGGGCAGATAGTCCAAGCAGCTGGTGTATATCTTTAAGCGCCTTGTTCCCTGGAATTTTGCCAGATGCCAATTGATAGCGATAAAAGTGACGTCCGGGTTTATCAACCTCAAGCTCTGCCTCGTCAAAGTTGAGCCAATTGAGCGCAATGTCTACACTTTTTGGTGTACCACGAAGTCGCTGCCAAACCAGACCTTCTTTGAGGGTTTCGCGAAGGTCTTGGCTGTAGGGCAAAATAGCCTCTAAGCCATACTCCCAAACGAGCCACATCAACAAGTTGTCGTGCGGCTCGGCCTTGAACCCAGATAACCTTGAGATACCCGTATGAATATCGTCACTCACAGCAACACTTTGCTGCAATCGCCGTTGCAGCAAAGTGTGATTAGGAGGTAATAACGTCATCTTAGCCTCGCTTTAATGTCAGCGAGATTGACTTGGGCATAACGTACTGATGGGCTGCCACATCAATTAACTGTGTTGGAGCAAGCAGTTCGATATGCCTAATTCCCGTACTATGTAATTGTGCATGCAGCCAGCTTGGCGTTAAGTCCCAACCAAGTGTCGTGATATTGAGCCAGTTGTCTTGCAACGTTTGCTCCAGCTTATTGATAATAAGTTCAGAAGCATGAGTATTGAGATAAAGCTCAGCTTCAACATCTACCCAAACGGGCTGTGCAAGTTTGACCTCTAACGTGTCCGTTAGCATTTTCACTGAATCGTCAAATAGCCTCTCTTTCACTTGTGCTAAGACCTGCTCAGCATCAGTGTCAAACTTTGCAAGTACCGTTACCACCACCAGCCCATCCCCTGGGCTTTGCACCGACACATCCTTAATTAATCCCGGTGCAGCTTCAATGGCTTGATGACGATAATGCGCCGCACTACCTGCCGTACTAGACGCTATGGTACTGTTGCGAATACGCATTCGTAAGGTTTCGTCATGCTCATCGGGCAACCGAGCCACCCCATAAAAAGCGCCAAGATGCTCAAGATCAGCGCCTTGGCTGGTAGCTAACAAATTCGCCGCCGCGGCTTCATTGACGCGCTGTCGTAATAACAGCTCGCGATAGCTTTCGACTTGCAAACAAATCGCCAGCGGCGAGCTTTCAAGCGCTAGCGCTTTGGTATATTCAGGTGCGAGTTCAATAAAACGTTGTTTACGTGCTTGGAACAGGCTTTCGAAATCAAGTGGTTCAAGGATGTTTGGCGCAGGCAAAGTGGAAAGATCGATTGATTGATTTGCCATAGAGTGCCTTATTCTGGAGACGTTAAAATGCTTGCAACACCAGTAGCGCGAGATTCAATTTCTTGGTAAACATTTTCAGCGCCTTTACCTTGATAGGGAAACTGAATCTCATTATTCAGCACTTTTGTGGTTAATGTACCTAAGCCATCACGCCCCTGTGATGCCGCTGCACGCATCTCGGCAAGTGTTGTTGCTTTGCTTAAACCATCAAGCAGCTTAATAAACTCAACTAATACTAGGTGGCTTGTATCTGCAGTAGTCCCAATAATAGATTCTACATCCGCCACTTCTCGGCTTATTTGCCCGCGTTTGACTTGCTTGTCTAGGTACGCGATTAAAGCTAAATGATCTTGTTGTGAAGGAATTTGTTCTTGCATAATTACACCTCGATTCTTGGATAGTTAATAACACGGTCAACAGCAAAAGTGGCGTTACCACCAAATTCAACGATATTTTGTGGTGGCTCTGAAGTTGCAGCAGGGGCATAAGTACGGTTAATAAATCGCACAAATAACCTCGAGTATGGATGATGTTGAGAGAACCTTAATACAGGAATTGAGCCTGTCGATGCACCATTCCACCAGCCTCCAAAACTTCTAACGCTCACGCTATTTGCGTTCAGTTGCTCATTGATCTCTGCACTCGTCGCCGCTGAGTTCGCAAAAACAAATTGCATATAGGTTACACTCCAGTCGCGCTCATATTGCGGCGCTTCACTGTACCCGGGCGAATATGAGTGCCCATGAACTAAATGAATTTTGGTAAGTGCACCAACAGTTGGATAAATATGGTAACCAATGCTCGTCGTTGGCACTAATACCCACTCAGAGCGAGATTCATCTTCTGGATCAGCAACTACCCCAAGTGAAGCCTTTGAATGCGCAACTTGATCATAATAACTCACTTTGAGATCAGAGTGACTATCCGCAAAACTAAGGATCGCTTGATCTGTTTTTGACCCCGCCAAAGCAACCGCTTCATTAATATCTTGCTGCGCGTCACTCAGCGCATGATTAATCTCCCCCATTTTGCCGATCACGGTTTGGGTGAGGACATTATTTGAATCGATTAGTTTGCCGTTCTCGGCTTGCAGTGCGGCGATGCGCTGCTCTAATGTCATTGGCTGATAATCCGCCATATTACACTCCTAGCTGTAGTAGTCTGTTGTTGAATTGAATTTGTCGGTGATTCGCTTGAATTTGCGCACTCAGTTGTTGGGTTTGTGCCACCAGCATGTCGAGAAATTCACCGGCATAGAAAAGCGTTAAATCGCCTGTGGTATTAATCGTGATAGCGTCTACGGGTGCAGCACTTAACAGCAGATCAAACCCTTGTAATATTTGTGCAATGGGAGTTTGATAAAAAAGTACATTTTGCGGGTGCGACCAAACGGCAAACAAAGTGCCATCGGCAAGATAAAAACCCACTTCGCGCACCGCATACTCAGCATCGTCAATAAAATGTCCGGTAATATGAAATTGTCCGTCACCAACAACTTGCCCGCCGGCAATCGCCACGCGATTTTTTTCACCTCGCAGCCTAGTTTGGCTACGAGATGGCGTATAGCCAGAAGTGCCTACCGCAATCGCGCTAATATCAATGGTAAAACCATTGGCTTTGGCATTAACGGCCGCGTTTAATCCCGCCTGCGTAATAAGCGGCGTAAATTGTTCCATGAGTCATTCCTTTAGAGTCTGTTAATCTTCAAGTTTGTTTTTGCAGTAGCTTGAGCGTGTTTAGGTATTAATAGCAATAAAACGACTGTCGCTGGATTTGGATAGCAAAGGGCGCGGCGTGAACATAAAGACTGGAAGCACTTTTGAGATCAGAGCGCACTTCACCGGATATTTTGCCCACCCCTTGCAAAACAGAAGTTCCAGCAAGATACAACTGGCTTAAATTTGCAACATTATCTGTGTGTTGAGGCATCCACGTTCGCTGGAGACTCGCAGACTGACTGACTGTATTGAGCGATAAGCTTGTACTTTGCTGTACACCTACACGCAAACTAATTTGGCTGCGACATGGTTTTGTCATCACCACTGCTTGCCAAAGTTGTGCCTGCAACTTAGGAGTCAGTAACGTGCTGCCTGCTGGGTCTAGGTTCTGAGCGGCCAACGCAATGATCTGTGCAGAATGCGGCGTAAACGCGTGAGGATTTTCTTGTTGCCACCACTCTTTAAGCTCAACTTTTGCGGCTAGAGTGGATAGCGCGCTTTTTATCGCACTAACCGTCCCTTTTATTCGATGATCGGGCACGCTATTCGCTATAATCTTGCGCTTCACTTCAATTGGCCAAGCGCTATCCCAAAAGTCCACACTGAGTGCATCCGCAAGCCAAGGTAAAAAATGCTCGGGACATCGCCATGGATCCCAAAGGCTACCGAGTGGAATAGGAGTCGCGGAAACTTTACTTAGCGCCTTTGCCAGCGCATGCTCAAGCTTAGTGCTTGCGTGCGGTAATAGTGTATTAAATATCTCTTCCTGCAATGTTTATCTCCACTTGTGTACAAAACGCAGCCTGCCAAGGGGTATTGATAATGTCGGCGGTAGGTGAGAGCAGCTCAACACGTTGCACACCTGCTTGGTGTAGCGCACTATAAAGCCCAGACAACCGAATATCATGATTAAGTTTATGATGTGTTTTTAACCATTGCTGCACGCTTTGCTCTACCGTAGATTTCACTTTTTCTTCATCGGGGCCTGGATATAAATAAAGTGTGGCGCGGAGGGTAAATTCTTTTACCTCAGCTGAGAGCACTCGTGGCCTATCTGTCAGAGGCCTAATGTCTTCATGAAACAAATGCTCTGTAATTGCTGTGATTTCGTCTTGATTTGGTATGCCATTGCCTCTATCTGTCAGCACCGTTATGGCAACATCTCCCGGCGCGGCATCTAGAAGCCTAGCGGCATGGCTACAATGCAGCAATTTCGTATGCTCTGGTACTAAGTCTGATAATGGCGGCTCGACCTGAAGCAGCTCAAATTCGGGAGACTCAACAAAAACATCCTTAACTTGAGGTAAGGCTTTAAGCGTGTGAAAACAATAAGCACCAATTGGCCCTGCTGTACTAAACCCTTCTAGTGCCAATTGAATACGCGCTCGAAAGCGCTCATCACTCTCCCCAGCTTCTCGTATCACCGCAAAACGATTACCCAGATAATCGAGTTCACTGCTCGTGGCTTTTGCCAGCAACACCTGCTGTGCGCCTTCATTAATCTGTTGACGTAATAGCAGCTCTCGATAAGCAAAGACTTCCATCAGCTTGACGATGGGGTCGCTAGGTAGTAGCTCAGAAAGTTCCGGGCAGGCGTGCTCTACGGCTTGCTTTAGTTCGTTATAAAGCGATTTAAATTCAACGGGTTCAAGTAAATCGGATGCGGGTAATTGACTAAGACTGACCGCACTGAAGTTAGTTAAAGACATAATGGGGCCTGTTGTAACACGACTCCCTTCAGGAGCCGTGTAATTTGATGTTTAAAGGTTTGGCAGTGTTGACTTAATTTCGGCGCGCTTATTCATCCAAGCCTGCTTTGCTGCCACAGCTTTTTCTGAGGTTTCACCATATTCAGTAACCGCAGCCATATAGTCAAAGAATAAGAAATCGGTGTTGGCGCTGTAATGTTTGCGTCTTAACTCACTGATTTCTTTAGGGCTATATTCGATTTCACATAAAGCGAAATCAACTTCAGCTTCTTTTGCAAGATGTGCCGCGTGTGCATCATCAACAATACCACCAGCAATCGCTTTACCTGTTGTTTTTAATTTTAAAATCGCCATGTTTATGCTCCTTCGCTTAAAGTTGGACCTACGTGAGTGTATGGGTGGCCGACACTATCAGCCCAGATCATATTGTCACCATGATCGCCCGTACCAACATAAGGCAACGCAATGGCCACCTTCATACTGCCAAGCCCTCTAAAATACGGCTGATGACAGCCACCCCAGCCAGTTCTTCTATTCGACTTATATTGCCACCCTTTACCTGCATCTGAGCCAGAGACGAGAATATCTGCGGAGCGGTTTCTCGATGGATAAAATCGCAAATCACCAGTTTGTTCCAACACATTAATCCAGCAACTTGCTTGTGTTAAAAACTCCCCCTTACTCCAACCAATATATCTTTCACATCCCTGATTTAGTACAAATAGATTACCTTCAGCGGGGTTATCATCTCGTCCTTTATTCACAACAACATCCAGCAGAAGGACTCTATATTCGCTTCCATAATAGCTGTCACCATGGGAATCTTTCGCTCCCAAACCTCGCCTCAGAAACTCTTCATTTGGAGTGAGACCAAACTCAGTCAACTGAGCTAGTGATAACTTAGTGATTGTTCCTGTTCCCTCGGTACCACGATAAAAAAAACTGCTCCACGGTGCGGCATGCGCCGCAATCACATCAACAGCCGTGCCGTTAGGTACATCGGCACAAATATTATTGAAATGCTTAGTATCAGAAAGTGCATTAGGTGCTAAAGGCAAAGCTCGTTGGAAACTCATAATTTTTGCGTCCACAGCCTGCTCTTTAGCTTGCAAGCGGGCATCGACCTCTGCTCTTTTCGCATCTAATTTCGCCGTAATATCTTGAATTTTATTATCGACGGTTGCGGTGAGGTCGTTTGACGCCTCAATCAATTTGGCAATATCTTGTTCTAATGCCATATTTTTTCTCCATATGGTTAATACAATTTATAAAAGGAATACTGAGTGTTATCTCAGCGGTAAATCAGGCATAAAAAAGCCCACCGAATGGTGGGCTTAATAGCCTAAAGTCGTTGTAGCTTGGTGTTATTACGGTTTTGGATAGCGATTTTTAATGGTGCTTCGCGCTTGCAGCCACGCGGTTTTTGCCGCTTGTGCTGCTTCACTCGCTTCACCAAATTCGGCCATTGCCGCTAAGTAATCGAAGGCAAGACCATCTGACTCGCACTGGTAAGCAAAACTTCTAGCGTGCATACATTGCGCTGCAAGCTGAGCCTGCTTTGCCTCAGCTAAAATGCCCGGAATATCAGCACTCGCGACACCCAAATCTGCCAATGTTTTTTCATCTGCCGGCACATTGATAAGTTCATCATCACCGATTTTTAAGGTTTTAATTTCCATTGTGATTCCTTTAAGCTGTTGGTGGTGTATATGGATGGTTTGCGTAAGGGATTGAGCTTAGTGTTGGGGCTAAACGCTCGGCAAATGGAATTGGCTCTGCGTACCAACGAACAGAACTATTGGCAAAGCTAGCCTCTGTTAATTCTCTTCGCAAGTTATCATTCCCATCATGATAAGATACATCTCCTTTCCAATTTTTGATAAATCGGTATTTAAGTCCACCACCTCTTAGGTACATACCATTATAACGATAACACCAAGCACCAACTGAACCATCATCACGACCTACATACAGAGGTTTATCAGCATCTACCTTTTCCACCTTTGAATACGCGGCGAAGCTCACATGACTTACTGTTGGGTTATAACGCTCATGAAAACGCTTAATTTGCATAAAGTTAGCATTACCATCCCAAGCATAGGCATTACCTTCCAGCTCTAACAGAAGCCCTGCTTGGTGAGGTCGGTTCGGATCTAAAGGCTTGGTATCTGAGTTCCAAGCATAATCTCGAGCGATAGTCAGTTTACTTGTCCCACCGTAATTACCAGGAAAACGCCACCACACCGGATAAAAATAATCCTTTGAACCACCGATAAAAATATCCTGAACATAGCGTGTTTCAGGCATCGCTTCTTGAATAAATTTGTCGACATCTTGCTCTTTTTTTGCAATGCGCGTGTCAAAGGCAGCCATTTGGTTATCGAGCTGCTGCGCCTTGTTATCCACCACCGCCGTTAAGGCATCCGTAGACTGAATGAGATTAGCAATATCTTGTTCTAATGCCATGAGTTGCTCCTATAAAATTCCTTTGTCCATCAACTCAAACTTCTGTTTAAGATGACGAGTCATATTGTTAATTTGCGCAGCGCCTAGCTTGGCAAGTTCAGGGGCGATAAGAATATTTAGATTAACGCCGTTATCGACGATGGTAACGGCGTCAGCAGGTACGCCCGTTAGCACCAAATCAAAAGCAAGAAGTAAATCGACTTCCGCCGACTTATAAGCAATAGGCCTATCTGGTGAAGAATACACCGCAAATAGCACCTCTTGTGTTTGGCCATTTGCTTCGCTTTCGATATAAAAGCCCACTTCATTGACCCAAAAGTTGTGATCGGTATCATCAATCACACTCATATGGATTTGGGCATTCCCCTTATCTTCGCCACTTGCCACCATAATGCGGTGGACTTCTTGTTGTAGCTGGCGGCGGCCTTGATCTGGCGTATAATTGCCAGTACCAAGCCCTACCTTGCTGATCTTCGCTTGAAAGCCATTTTTTTGGGCGTTAAATACTGCTTCCAAACCCGCGGTGGTGATGGTCGGCCGTAAAATCGTGCTCACAGCACCTGTCTCCTTTTGTTGAGTGATATCAACCCGCATCAATACACAACTCGATTTATAAGCTGATTTATTAAGCACATTGATATGAAATGACAGCAATGGGTTTTATCCCAATAGGTACTACCGCTGGGTAAACGCTGATGACATCAATTGAAGTGTTTATTCGCTATTCCAATAGCGGTTGTAGGCTAAATTGCTGCGATGGTTATACGTGGCAGTAGAATCTAGCCACTTGAAAACGACGATTATTAAAGTGCAAAGTGCTCGCAAGTTCCGCCGTAAAGTCAAACTTGGCGGCAGGCAATCTTTGCTCATTGGTAAAATAAATTCGGCTAACCACATGACGACGGTTATTTAAGTGAAGCCCTACTCGCGCAGAGCTTTGTAAATACGCATTCACATGCTGGCTTTTCATATACCGGCCTGTCGCCGCGATTTGTTTATTGCTTGCCAATGCAAATGCCGCTGCTACGGTGGCTGCAGGTGCTTTTACGGCCTCGGTTTGCGCTGACTTTCTCGCAACTTGCAAGCCACTGGCAATAGAGGCTG
Source organism: Pseudoalteromonas piscicida (assembly GCF_000238315.3). Classification (NCBI taxonomy): domain Bacteria; kingdom Pseudomonadati; phylum Pseudomonadota; class Gammaproteobacteria; order Alteromonadales; family Pseudoalteromonadaceae; genus Pseudoalteromonas; species Pseudoalteromonas piscicida. Next base: position 227,441 of record NZ_CP011924.1, on the reverse strand, counting down.
TTTGCAGTTTTAGGCTCATTTTAGCACCGACTAAAAAGTCGAAATGGGCACGTTTTGGTTTAGTGCTATCAGTAACATCTTTAACGGCTTGGTAAAGCTCTGGGCTTAAGATCACAGCGTCACTGGTATACGGAATTTCATTCGCCCACGCGATAAACATAAAGGTATGTGGCTGCTTTGATTGATAAGGCGCCAGTGCTATATCATCAATTTCTTGAAACCATTCAAAAAACTCAACACTTACCCCCAGCGCTGCCAATGCTCGCTTTACTGAGCCAACCGTGCCTTTGTGCTTATGCACTTTGACCGAATTGGCGATAAATGCCCGTTTGGTATCTACCGGCCAGCTTTCATCCCACTCATCTACTGATAAAGACCATGCAAGCCAGGGTAATAAAGCTTCAGGGCAGGTCTCTGGGTGCCATTGTTTGCCCACATATTCTGGGATAGTTGGTGTTACCTCAAGCTTACTCGGTAAGTCTTCAACTTGCTCAGCAATGGTGCGAACCAGCTTTGATGTGCCAGGCGGCAGCAATTTATGATAACTTGTCATAGCTCATCTTACTCCGTTGGAAAGTGTAATTGCACATCGCGACAATAAGCTGCATTTTTAGCACTTGGTGAGAGGTCGTCATGCATCGAGCGAAGCTTCACTTTTCTGACTCCCCCTTGATGCAAGGCATCAATAAGTCCCGAGCTGGGTACTTCTTTCCCGAGCAAGTAATGCGATTGAATAAAGTTTTCAATTGCACGATGGATGGACACTTTAACCTGCTCCGTATTAATACCTGCATTAAAGTAAATATCGGCTTCAATCGTGAAGGCCGTTGGCTCTACCAAATGCACGCGTACAAGGTCTGTAAGCGGTCTAACATCTTCGTCATTGAGATAACGTAACACCTCTGTTCTCAGTGCTTCTTTATCTTCCAAAGTCACCACATCAGCAACTGGTAACACATGGACTTCAACAATGCCCGGCAATGTTGATTCAACAAATACATCTTTCACTTTTGCAGAAGCGGTAAACGCGTGGTACTGATAAGCACCAGACGTGCCTCCCATTGAATGACTTTCAAGAGAAAGTGGGATCCGCAAACGATAGCGTTCATCCGATTCCGCTTCTTCTCGCGCCACACCGAACAAAACACCCAAATGATCCAAGTCACTGCCCGTAGCATATGCCACCATCACAGATTGTGCGGCGTCATTCACACGCTGTCTCAGTAATACCTCGCGATAGGCAAAAAGCTCCATCAGCTTTATTGCTGGATCTGAGGGAAGAAATGGATAATCTGGAAACTGCTGTTGCAATTGCGCTTCTAATTCCTGATAAATAGCTTCATAGCTGACTGTCTCCAACACATCAGGTGCAGATAGGCGCGTCAAATCGATAGCATTATTCATGCTACTCTCCTTTTAAATGGGGTTGGATAAAGAAAGCCAATACGGCCGATAATAGCGGCGCTACGGACCCACTCTGCGGGCACCGAGCAACGTATCTAATTTTTTATCTATAGAATCTAAGCGCTTTTCGATGCGCTTTTGGTCTTCTTGGCGAATTTGCTTGAGGTGGTCAAGCTCTTGGGAGTTAGTGGTGATCCTTTTATCTAAGTCGCCAAGGTAAATAACACCAGACACCAACAGCGCAATGGTGGTGAGAATGTGGGCCAAATTAAACTCCTTTTTCATTTGCCATTGTTCAGGATGATTCACTTGCTGACCCCTTTTACTTTCTCAACGGTTCTAAGCCCTGCAAGCCCTAACATGGCAAGCGTAAGCTCTAACATCACATCCAGCGGCAACTCAGGCGTACCATGTTCAGGCATTAACCACTGTAGAATTGGATTAATCACGAACGAAAACAAAAAGCCTAGACCACACACCCACATCAAAAAAGGCCTCGCCCCCGCAACAAACACACTGCGATGCGCTGCTTGAACTTGATTGATCTGCGCTTGTACTAATGCATGCTTTGCTATCAGTCTCGCCTTTAAATGCTCTTGCTTAAGTACTTCTTCTTCACTGGTAAACAATTCATCAAGAATATTGCCAATTGCTTCTATCGGAGCCACTGTTTTTGCAGAAAATAGGCTACCTAATAGACTCATGATTGCCATTCCCCAGAGATCATCTGTTGAGCAAGCTCTTGCGCGCGATTAGGCACTTGTCTTGCCCATCGGCTATCTAACATTTCTAGCGCGGCGGTATCAAAATCACCTTTTTCGACTGCTTGTAATATTCGACTAAAATTAAGTAATCCTGTGATCCCTAAGTTAAATGCCATATTTACCAGCACCGCCATCCGTGCATCGTTGCAGTGTTGGGTTGCAATCCTGCGCGCCACCGCCGCTTTGGCATTTTCTACATCGCTCGCAAGTAGTGATTCTGCTTCTTCTTCATCAATCCCCTTATCATCGAGATTTCGACCATAACCAATAGTCAGCTTTCCCGCGGTACAAAGGTAAGGAAATTGGCGAAACCCCTCATGTTTTTTGAGTTGCTCTACTGTATTCATTACGGACATACAATTCCCCTTTATTGTTGCTAATGTGTCGACATATTAACCATCAAGCTTTGCTCAGCTTTCAATAACCAAAACTCCATTGAACGCTTGCTGTCAAAACCCAATGTTTTTGCTGCATCGACCACCTTGTTATGCATCATGTATTTAGCTCGGATTGCACGCTTACATTCTGGCCTAAGTAACTCAATTGATGCGGTAAGTTGAGCAATTTCATCTGGCACATGCATCTGCTCTGCACTCACGTATTGGCTTGATGAACTGCCAATAGCTTCAGTTGCTGCTTGACGGCTAAAGCCCTTACCTAGCTCTTTACTACACCAAAACTTACCCCAGCGCTTAAGGGCAGTACGTACCTGTTTAATTGTCACTTGCTTGTTGGTCATGGATTTTTCCTATCACTTCTAAAATATCGAGTAAGTACACATCTTCAACTAGGCCAATAACATCATTCCAGCGTGGGCTATATTCCCTATTTTCCCATCGTCTTAACGTACGCTCCTCAATACCATAATGAGCGGCTGATTCAGCTTGCGTGTAACCTCTGAGCTTTCGCGCAACACGAAGAATTTCAGCTCCTGTTGGAGCTGGTTTGCTTTGACCCACCAGTCTGGATGTGGTTGTGTTTATAAGTGTCATTGTTCTCCTTACCTCAAAAAATAAACACGACTAGTGAAAATTTGTTCTGCTTAGCTGAATGGGGATCGCTGAAAAGCGAAAACAACGTAGCCGTTCATCCTTGCCATCGAGTTTTTAGTTCCGGTAAAAACCCACCACGCCCGTTAACATGTTCATCTGATAACTTTCTTCAGCGTAGTGATATAATAGCGATTTCTCGGATTGGAAACAGGTCAAAAATGACCTATGAATGATATGCTTACAATTAACGACTGGATAAATAAACAGTTCAATTATTTAACTTATTAAAAGGTAAATAAAAAATTACAATAGTTAACCAACTTTAGCTTGGGCATTGTTTTTTCCTCGTTCTGAACTATCAACATTGCAGCACTGGAAGGCTTTCTCTAAAATACATCTAACTTAAAAAAGAGATTGGAAACTCATGGCTCAATATATTTATACCATGTCGCGGGTGAGCAAAGTTGTGCCACCTAAGCGCACTATTCTGAAAGACATTTCTTTATGCTTTTTCCCGGGCGCTAAAATTGGTGTTTTAGGTCTTAATGGTGCAGGTAAATCGACCTTACTTCGTATTATGGCGGGTGTGGATAATGAATTCGAGGGCGAGGCACGTCCGCAACCTGGTACTAAGATTGGTTACCTACCGCAGGAACCTGTACTAGATGAAAGCAAAACCGTTCGTGAAACGATTGAAGAAGCAGTTGGCGAAGTTAAGCGCGCACTTACTCGATTAGACGAAGTGTACGCAGAGTACGCAATGGAAGACGCTGACTTTGATGCGCTAGCTAAAGAGCAAGGCGAATTAGAAGCTATCATCCAAGCACACGACGGTCACAACCTAGATAATGCGCTTGAGCGTGCTGCCGATGCGCTTCGTTTACCAGAATGGGATGCAAAAATTGAGCACCTCTCAGGTGGTGAAAGACGCCGTGTTGCTATCTGCCGACTGTTACTTGAAAAGCCAGATATGCTGCTTCTTGACGAACCAACTAACCACTTAGACGCCGAGTCAGTTGCGTGGTTGGAACGCTTCCTTCATGACTACGAGGGCACAGTGGTGGCGATCACCCACGACCGCTACTTCCTAGATAACGTAGCTGGCTGGATTTTAGAGCTTGACCGTGGCCATGGTATTCCGTGGGAAGGTAACTATTCTTCATGGCTTGAGCAAAAAGATGCACGTTTGAAGCAAGAAGAAAAATCAGAGAAAGCACGCCAGAAGTCGATTGAAAAAGAACTTGAATGGGTGCGCTCAAATCCGAAAGGTCGCCAAGCTAAGTCTAAAGCACGTATGGCGCAGTTTACCGAGCTTCAGCAAAACGACTATCAAAAGCGTAACGAAACCAACGAGCTATTCATTCCACCAGGTCCTCGCTTAGGCGACCAAGTAATTGAAGTGAGCAACTTACGTAAGAGCTTCGGTGACCGATTGTTGATTGACGATTTGAACTTCAACGTACCTAAAGGTGCAATTGTTGGGATCATCGGTGCAAACGGCGCGGGTAAGTCAACGCTGTTTAGAATGCTAAGCGGTCAAGAGCAGCCAGATAGTGGTAACATCACTATTGGTGAAACAGTTGAAATCGCCACTGTTGAACAGTTCCGTGATGACATGGACGGTAATAACACGGTATTCCAAGAGATCTCCAACGGCCAAGACATTCTTAAAATTGGTAACTTTGAAGTACCAAGCCGCGCCTATGTTGGCCGCTTTAACTTTAAGGGCAATGACCAACAAAAGTTTGTAAAAGAGCTCTCTGGTGGTGAGCGCAATCGTCTGCACTTAGCAAAACTACTAAAAGCAGGCGGTAACGTACTGTTGCTGGATGAGCCAACCAATGATCTCGACGTTGAAACGTTACGAGCGCTAGAAAATGCGATTTTGGAATTCCCGGGCTGCGTTATGTGTATCTCGCACGACCGTTGGTTCCTAGACCGTATCGCGACCCACATCCTAGATTACCGTGATGAAGGCCAAATCAATTTCTTTGACGGCAACTACACTGAATACGAAGAATGGCTGAAGAAGACCTTTGGTGCTGAGGCCGCAGAGCCTAAACGTATCAAATACAAGAAGATTGGCTAATAATTAAAACATTAGTCTATCGACGATGATAATCTGAGGCTCCCCGTTAGGAGCCTTTTTTTATTTTTTAGTAGCCGCTTAGCTTTATTCATGCCGCACTGTTGAAACAAGTAGCAAATCAAATTTCAGTGGCAATTCCATCCAAGCGGCGTAATTTATTGTCATTTTTTAGTAGCGAGCACAATGATATAAGCTATTCTTTACCCATACGGACTATTAGGATCAGTAATGAAAGAACGTCGACGTTTTTCCAGAGTTATTTTTTCAAACGAGGCACAATTTATGGCCTCAAGCGGTGATTTTAGCTGCGAAATCTTGGATTTATCGCTCAATGGCGCGTTACTCACCCTGCCCGATGGTTATGTGCCACTCAAAAATGACCCAGCAAGTTTAAACTTTTATTTACCTGGCAGTGATATCCAAATTACGATGGAGGTAGAAGTTCGTCATGTTGAAGAGGGTCATTTAGGCGTACATTGCCGCCAAATCGATCTTGATAGTGTGACGCATTTAAAGCGCCTTATTGAACTTAACCTTGGAGATGATGATATACTACATCGCGAGCTAGAGCAGCTCACCTACGATGATGATTAATATCTATCGGATTTCAAATTCGATGCTATAACAAAGAGAAAATTATGATTTTGGATTCTTTACAAGGATTTGTCCCTTTTATTTCCTACTTCGGCCTTGCCTACTTACTTACCCTAGTCTTTTTGTTTATTTACTCCAAAGTTACCCCTTATTGTGAGTGGAAACTAGTTAAAGAAAACAACCCTGCTGCTGCAACTGCGTTTTGCGGTACCTTAATTGGTTTTGTCTTACCTATCGCCAGTGCCGCTGTCAATGCAGTCTCTCTTATTGATTTTGCCGTTTGGGGTGTTATTGCGGGAGTCATGCAGTTAATTACCTTCTTCATGGTAAGGCTTTATATGCCAAAGCTATCTGAGAAAATCGAAAACAATCACATCAGTGCTGGGTTGTTCTTAGGTGGTGCCTCGCTTGCGACCGGAATTTTGAATGCCGCTTGCATGACCTATTAAGGAGTCAAGATGAAAAGGAGTAGAACAATCAAATTGACTTTATTAATGGGCGCCACAGGAGGGTTGACCGCGTGTGGTGATAGCGACGAATCAGCGTTACTTTTTAAAGACGTTGATGAATGTACATCATTCGGTATTGAAGAAGAAGCATGCCAGTTTCAATACCAACAAGCACTCGATAGCCATCGCCAAGAAGCCCCCAAATATGCCTCTGAACAGCTATGCGAAAGCGACTTTGGCTTTGATCGCTGTGAAAATTCGAGTGGTGGGATCTGGCGTCCAATTATGGCAGGCTTTATGGTTGCTGCACTTGCAGAAGCAGTAGACGAAGGCCTAGACATGATGAAAAAGCGCAAAAAGAAGAAAGCGGCTTACTTAGGTGGCACTTACTACTCTGGCGCAAAGCCACTGTATCGCTCTCGTGATGACTTCTTTAGCTACCGAAATGCGCAAAACGGGTTTGTCGCGTCTGCAAAGTCTTCGGGTACAACATCGGTCAAAAGCTCAACTATAAATTACAAGCCTCGCGCCAGCTCAGTATCACGCAGTCGCGGTGGATTTGGCCGCACAGCTTCTCGTAGTAGTAGTGGCAGTTGGGGCAGCTAAGCCAACCTTCGCTTGATAAAATATAAGCCGAGGTCCACTCGGCTTTTTATTGAGTGCTCTGTAGTTTACCAAGTATCTACGCAATTGGTATTATACCAATTGAATTAATTCTCCAATCAATTTGAAGAGTGAAATACCATATTAGCTTCGTTAAAAATCTCTCATTTAGAACAACTAAATAGCAAAATTTTTGCCTTGCTACTAAAGCTATTTCCCCGCTTCAAAATAGCTCATTTACTTAATACAATTGGTATTAGACGGATCGATTTTACACTTATGTTAAGAATTTCTATTGATGAACGCCCACACTGGCGTGAACAAGCAAAAGCCCACGGCTTTGAATTTCATACTATGTATGGTGAAAAGTATTGGGACGAAAGTGCATATTATCAATTTACGTTAAAACAAATTGAGCAAGACTTGGAAGACCCAAGTGATGAACTCCACCAAATGCTCTTACACCTTGTCGATTTAGTGTGTAATGATGAGTCACTTCTGCAACAGTTTGCTATTCCTGAGTCTCAATGGGAATTAGTGACTCGCTCATGGCATCGTCGAGACCAAGCGCTCTATGGTCGCTTTGACTTTAGTTACGATGGTAAGTCACCAGCTAAGCTGCTGGAGGCCAATTATGACACGCCCACCAGTTTATTCGAAACGGGTTACTGGCAGTGGCTATGGCTTGAAGAACAGGTAAGAGCCGGTAAGCTACCGCGTAATGCGGATCAATTTAATGGCCTTCAAGAAGCGCTGGTAGAGCGTTTTTATCAACTGCATAAATTCCACCGCGGTGCTCCCCTACACTTTTCTTGCTGCAAAGAAAGCATTGAGGACTTGGGCACCATTCAATATATGCGCAGCTGCGCGATGGAAGCTGGACTCAAAACGAAACAAGTTTTTATCGAAGATATCGGATTTAATAACCAACACTTTGTCGACCTTGATGATGGAAAAATCCAATGGATGTTTAAGCTATACCCGTGGGAATTTATGTTTCAAGATGAATATAGTGAACAATTATCAGAAGCAAAAGTGCAATGGCTAGAGCCTGCTTGGAAAGCGATTTTATCAAATAAAGCAATTTTACCTTTGCTATGGCAAACCTTTCCAAATCACCCAAATCTGTTACCTGCATACTTTGAACAAGATAAGCATAAAATCGCAAACAGTGAGTCCGGCTATGTGAAAAAGCCTCTATTTTCTCGTGAGGGCGCGAATATTGAGATCCGAAAAGATCAACAGCTGCTTGCACAGTCTGCAGGTGGATATGGCGAAGAAGGCTATATTTATCAAGCCTACTCACCTTTACCCAAATTTGCAGGCTTCAATACGCTCATCGGTTCATGGATTGTCGGTGATAAAGCTGTTGGAATTGGTGTACGTGAAGATAAAAGTCTGATCACCCAAGATCTTAGCCGTTTCTTACCCCATATCATTGTTGGCTAAATGCTCCGGTTCGCCTAAATACGTTAGTCTGGATGGAACAAGTGTGTTCCATCCCTCAAATTAGTGTTCAGCCGAAAATAAAAGTTTATTAAATTCATACCATTCGTACTTTTTAGACAAACACTTGGCAAAACTGCCGCAAAAATTAACACAAACTTAACCAGTGTACTAAAGTAGTATCTGGGTTTTGCATCAAGCTGAGAAAGCAATACTTGGCTTGCTGCAACAAATTTTTGGAAAGTGCACTCAACAGGTTGGAGTGCATAGATACGTTATAGATCACTTAGCGAGCTCATTTACTTAATACAATTGGTATTAGACGGATCGATTTTACACTTATGTTAAGAATTTCTATTGATGAACGCCCACACTGGCGTGAACAAGCAAAAGCCCACGGCTTTGAATTTCATACTATGTATGGTGAAAAGTATTGGGACGAAAGTGCATATTATCAATTTACGTTAAAACAAATTGAGCAAGACTTGGAAGACCCAAGTGATGAACTCCACCAAATGCTCTTACACCTTGTCGATTTAGTGTGTAATGATGAGTCACTTCTGCAACAGTTTGCTATTCCTGAGTCTCAATGGGAATTAGTGACTCGCTCATGGCATCGTCGAGACCAAGCGCTCTATGGTCGCTTTGACTTTAGTTACGATGGTAAGTCACCAGCTAAGCTGCTGGAGGCCAATTATGACACGCCCACCAGTTTATTCGAAACGGGTTACTGGCAGTGGCTATGGCTTGAAGAACAGGTAAGAGCCGGTAAGCTACCGCGTAATGCGGATCAATTTAATGGCCTTCAAGAAGCGCTGGTAGAGCGTTTTTATCAACTGCATAAATTCCACCGCGGTGCTCCCCTACACTTTTCTTGCTGCAAAGAAAGCATTGAGGACTTGGGCACCATTCAATATATGCGCAGCTGCGCGATGGAAGCTGGACTCAAAACGAAACAAGTTTTTATCGAAGATATCGGATTTAATAACCAACACTTTGTCGACCTTGATGATGGAAAAATCCAATGGATGTTTAAGCTATACCCGTGGGAATTTATGTTTCAAGATGAATATAGTGAACAATTATCAGAAGCAAAAGTGCAATGGCTAGAGCCTGCTTGGAAAGCGATTTTATCAAATAAAGCAATTTTACCTTTGCTATGGCAAACCTTTCCAAATCACCCAAATCTGTTACCTGCATACTTTGAACAAGATAAGCATAAAATCGCAAACAGTGAGTCCGGCTATGTGAAAAAGCCTCTATTTTCTCGTGAGGGCGCGAATATTGAGATCCGAAAAGATCAACAGCTGCTTGCACAGTCTGCAGGTGGATATGGCGAAGAAGGCTATATTTATCAAGCCTACTCACCTTTACCCAAATTTGCAGGCTTCAATACGCTCATCGGTTCATGGATTGTCGGTGATAAAGCTGTTGGAATTGGTGTACGTGAAGATAAAAGTCTGATCACCCAAGATCTTAGCCGTTTCTTACCCCATATCATTGTTGGCTAAATGCTCCGGTTCGCCTAAATACGTTAGTCTGGATGGAACAAGTGTGTTCCATCCCTCAAATTAGTGTTCAGCCGAAAATAAAAGTTTATTAAATTCATACCATTCGTACTTTTTAGACAAACACTTGGCAAAACTGCCGCAAAAATTAACACAAACTTAACCAGTGTACTAAAGTAGTATCTGGGTTTTGCATCAAGCTGAGAAAGCAATACTTGGCTTGCTGCAACAAATTTTTGGAAAGTGCACTCAACAGGTTGGAGTGCATAGATACGTTATAGATCACTTAGCGAGCTAGGAAGTAATACCAATTGGTATAAAAGCAGTCAGCCTCAAAAGTGTGAGACATAGTCGACTAAGGAACTCACATGACTCACTACAAAATAGGTACCGATATTAGTCAAAAACCCATTCCAGACGCGGTGAAAGTCGCTGTGATAGGGGCTGGTATGTCTGGTTTGTATAGCGCTTGGCGATTACAGTGCGAAACAGACGTTGATGACTTCGCCATTTTTGAGCGCAGCAACCGCACAGGTGGAAGATTAGACTCAGATCTTATCCATTTTAGAGATAACCGTGCCGGAGCAAAACCTGACAGCACCATTACGGTCAAAGAAGAACAAGGTGGTATGCGGTTTCTATTTGAGGGTATGGATGACCTAATGGCCCTCTTTCTAAAATTGGGCCTAGAAGATCAGATAGTCCCTTTCCCCATGAATAGCGACGGCAATAACCGACTCTACTTTCGCGGGACCAGCTTTTCGGTAAACGACGCTAAGCAAGACGACTATCATATTTGGTCGGCACTTTATAACCTCGACCCAAACGAACAAGGCGTTAATCCCAAAGACATTATTAATGTTGTTTTTAATCGTATCTTGCAAGTGAATCCACAATTCGATTCAAGGCCTGAGGTTCGTGGCCCAGAGTTTTGGCAGGAGTTCCGTCTGCAATGCCAATGGCAAGGTGAGCCGCTGTATAATTGGTCTTTGTGGGATTTACTCACTGATATGGGTTATAGCCAAGAATGTATCACCATGCTGTATCGTGTTTTGGGCTTTAATGGCACTTTCTTATCGAAAATGAATGCGGGGGTTGCCTATCAGCTTTTGGAAGACTTTCCTGCAGATGTCGAATTTAGAACCTTTAAAGACGGCTTTAGCACCCTGCCAAACGCGCTGGTGGATAAAATAGGCAAAGAGAAGATTTACCTGCAAACAAGCATCGATAGCATCGCCTTTGATAAAGCAGACAATCTATATGTACTTAAGTACACCAAAACCGAGCAAGACGGACAGATAAGCGAAGGAACATTTAAAGCCGAAAAGCTTATTTTAGGGCTACCAAGGCTCGCGCTTGAAAAGTTGTTCATAGCGTCGGATGTATTCAAACAACTACCAAAGCAGCGGCGCGATGCGTTATGGGATACATTGCAAAGCACAAGCAACCAACCGCTCCTGAAGATTAATTTATACTACGACACTGCATGGTGGGGAACCGGCATGACAGGCCGTCCAGCTGTCAGCTTTGGACCTAACTTTGCCGATTTACCAACGGGTTCTGTTTATCCCTTTTATGCTTTAGATGATGAACTCGCAGCCGCGCTTATGTATAACGAGCGTCATGCAGAGCCTAACTCTGAAACTCAACACAAACTCGAAGGGATAGAAGCCGCTAAATACAGTCGCCCAGCCGCATTGACTATTTACTGTGATTATTTAAATATTAATTTTTGGAGTGCACTGCAAAACAAAGGTGAGCTTTATCATCACCCTCGTGAATCGGAACTCGTCGAGTCTATTCCCAGTGATATTTTTCCAGCCTCTGAAGCGGTTGTACGACAAGCGACACAATTCTTTAGAGACATTTTTAATACGCACTATGTCCCACAGCCCACCCTTACTAGCGCTCGAATTTGGGAAGGGAATGTAAATTTCAATGTCCCTGAAAACCTTCAATTTGGTTTTGGTGTACATCAATGGGCAATTGGCGCGAATGATAAAGATGTCATCGAAGATTTAGTGGAGCCGTTGCCAAATCTGTTTACCTGCGGTGAAGCTTACTCTGATTATCAGGGCTGGGTAGAAGGCGCGTTACGTTCGACAGATTTAGCGCTACAAAAAGGGTTTGGTTTAGCGCCACTAAGCGAAGTCTTTGAAACAGACCAAGGCTGTAGCTCGTCAGAAGCAATGCAAATCGCCTATCGGAAAATTGCTAATGAAATGATTATGGAATATATCGATCCTAACTTCTCGCCAAATACTAAAAACAAAGTAACGCTTGCTGATGCCAATAGTGTGCTTGGCGTTAACCTCAGTTATTTCGATAAGCCCTAACTCGCCTCCCTAGGGCCTGTTGACCTTTGCTGTTTGATTTTTGTTCTTCTGAGTGGGTTTTGGTCGCGACGCTCGACTTGCCGCCTAGTAATCTAGGCCAAAGTTGAGCAACAATGAACAAAGCGCACTCAGGTGAACCCAAAGGGCAGCGCTTGATTGGCATTTCTACTGTGTTGCCCCACAAGGATGTGGGGTAAGGTGACTTTGCAGGAGCACAAAGTCTTTATCGCCTGACTCACATAGAACAACTATGCTACGCAGGCTCTGCCTTATATAAATACCAATCAAACTGCTGCAAAAACAAACTTGAAAGATAAACAGGCCCTAATAATGAGGAGTTTTTACTCCTCATTAGTCCTACCTTGCAGAACTAATTGATAGTTTTCGATCAACTAAAACCGTTCCGGCGTATTTCAAGTTAACCTAAGCTCCGTTGATCTGAGCCCTGTGATAAGTATTCTATGCTTTTGTGATAAAAACGTGATAACTCCGTGAGCCTATCTCAATATCTTGCAGCCATGATAAGGAGACTGTTAATCCTAATAAGAAGAGTACATCATGAAAGCAAAAATCCTGACCACCCTAGTCGCCACGTGTTTATCAAGCGCAGCGCTGGCACAAGACCTTGAAGTAAAGATCACTAACCTCACTCACGGTATTTACTATACGCCTTTACTGGTGGCTGCTCATAATCAAGATACCGCTCTTTTTAAACTCGGTGAGCAAGCATCTGAAGCATTACAAGCCATGGCCGAAGGCGGTGACATTTCAGCTTTAGGACAAATTCTCGAAAGCGCAAACGCCAATATGGTCGCCAACCCAGCTGAGGGGCTACTTGCACCCGCAGGCACTACAATGGTCACGATATCAACCAGTGAAGACAATACGCACCTTTCAATTGTGGCGATGCTACTTCCTACCAATGATGGATTTGTAGGATTAAACGCTTGGCCTATTCCAAGCGCTGCCGGCACCTATGAAGTTTACCTTAATGCCTATGATGCGGGTACTGAAGCGAATAATGAACTGGTTGTCGAAGGCTCTGGTGCACCCGGTATTTTGGGGATCCCAGCATCACCAGGTACGGCTCCAGGAACTCAAGGAGCCGGTGTTACAGCAAGTGAAGAAAACACCATGGTCCATATTCACAGAGGCAACGTAGGTGACGCTGAGCAAGTCGGCGGTAATAGCGATCTGCATAACACCGTGCACCGTTGGTTAAATCCCGTAGCTAAAGTAACAGTAACCGTAAAATAAGGGGGGGAGCTATGAAAGCGAAATTAGCATTAATTGCCATGTCTGCGCTCCTGCTCAGTGCATGTGGAGACAATGACAATAATATGGTGATGCCAGAGCCACCGGATATAAATACCAATCAAACTGCTGCAAAAACAAACTTGAAAGATAAACAGGCCCTAATAATGAGGAGTTTTTACTCCTCATTAGTCCTACCTTGCAGAACTAATTGATAGTTTTCGATCAACTAAAACCGTTCCGGCGTATTTCAAGTTAACCTAAGCTCCGTTGATCTGAGCCCTGTGATAAGTATTCTATGCTTTTGTGATAAAAACGTGATAACTCCGTGAGCCTATCTCAATATCTTGCAGCCATGATAAGGAGACTGTTAATCCTAATAAGAAGAGTACATCATGAAAGCAAAAATCCTGACCACCCTAGTCGCCACGTGTTTATCAAGCGCAGCGCTGGCACAAGACCTTGAAGTAAAGATCACTAACCTCACTCACGGTATTTACTATACGCCTTTACTGGTGGCTGCTCATAATCAAGATACCGCTCTTTTTAAACTCGGTGAGCAAGCATCTGAAGCATTACAAGCCATGGCCGAAGGCGGTGACATTTCAGCTTTAGGACAAATTCTCGAAAGCGCAAACGCCAATATGGTCGCCAACCCAGCTGAGGGGCTACTTGCACCCGCAGGCACTACAATGGTCACGATATCAACCAGTGAAGACAATACGCACCTTTCAATTGTGGCGATGCTACTTCCTACCAATGATGGATTTGTAGGATTAAACGCTTGGCCTATTCCAAGCGCTGCCGGCACCTATGAAGTTTACCTTAATGCCTATGATGCGGGTACTGAAGCGAATAATGAACTGGTTGTCGAAGGCTCTGGTGCACCCGGTATTTTGGGGATCCCAGCATCACCAGGTACGGCTCCAGGAACTCAAGGAGCCGGTGTTACAGCAAGTGAAGAAAACACCATGGTCCATATTCACAGAGGCAACGTAGGTGACGCTGAGCAAGTCGGCGGTAATAGCGATCTGCATAACACCGTGCACCGTTGGTTAAATCCCGTAGCTAAAGTAACAGTAACCGTAAAATAAGGGGGGGAGCTATGAAAGCGAAATTAGCATTAATTGCCATGTCTGCGCTCCTGCTCAGTGCATGTGGAGACAATGACAATAATATGGTGATGCCAGAGCCACCGGTCGAGCCAAAGCCGGTTGAGTATGAGTTTGCCATCACCATCACCAACCTTACATATGCACAGCCAATGTCACCAATTGCAGTGCTGCTTCATCAGTCTGGTCATTACTTTACTGTCGGCATGCCAGCAAGTGAAGCATTAGAACAACTTGCAGAGGGCGGAAATAACAGCGACATCATCGCCGACGAGATGACACAAGCATCCGTATCAACGGATGGACCTTTAGGCCCCGGTGCGACCACCAACCTTTCCATCAAAACTACTGACCTCTCTGAGCTTAAATTATCGCTATTAACCATGATGGTGAATACCAATGATGGATTCTCCGGTCTAAATGCTATAGACCTCTCTGCGCTGCCCGTAGGCGAGATGCAAATGTATCGAACACTTGCCTACGATGCTGGAACTGAGCTGAATAGCGAAGCCGCGGGAACCATACCAGGCCCAGCAGATAGCGGTGAGGGCTTTAACGCAGAGCGCAACGATAATCACAACATGGTGACGATGCACAGTGGCGTAGTTGGTAGTGATGATGGACTCCAAAGTTCAACACTCACTAGTATCCATAAATTTGATAACCCGCTGCTTGCAGTCACAATCGAGAGAGTTAAATAGCCTATGCGCAAACGTCTGCCATAGGCGTTTGCGCTTTCATAAAGGGCTATTTATGTTAGAAAACGTGTTGCTAGTTGAAGATGACTTAGACATAGCGAGATTACTCCAAGTGCATTTAGAGGAGCTAGCTTTAGAGGTAACGCATGTTGCCGACGGCAGCCAAGTATTGTCGGCTGCTAAATCGAACGATTTTTCCGTGATTTTATTGGATTTAATGCTACCTAATATGGATGGACTAACCCTTTGTCGAGAACTGAAGGCGCTTTACCCTATGAGTAGTGTCATCATCGTCACCTCAAAAAGTAGCGATATCGATAGGATCATTGGACTTGAAGTTGGTGCGGACGACTATATATGCAAGCCTTTTAATACGAGAGAATTGCAAGCAAGAGTGAAAGCACAGCTACGCCATGTCAGGCAACTTAAGCAACCAATGCAGACTGAAAATGCGAATTTCCCAAGCGATAAAATTGCAGTTGGGAGCCTAGTTATCGATGCCTGTTGTCATGAAATTTCGTTGGCTAATGTTAGATTAGACCTTACCGCAACCGAATTTGAGCTGCTGCAGTTTTTTGCTAAACACCCAAATCACGTGTTTTCTCGAACCCAGTTATTAGAGTCAGTATGGGGCTACCAACACTCAGGATACGAGCATACCGTTAACTCCCATATTAATCGTCTGAGGGCAAAGCTTGAAGCTATTTCAAATAATACGGTGATCGAAACAGTATGGGGTGTTGGTTACAAGTTAAATTCAGCCTCTCTTAGTGGGCATAGCGTATGAAGCTCTCACTCTACAAAAAACTCGCACTGACCTTATTTGTCACTTTCGTTGTCATTGCAGCGATTTTTGTGTGGTGGACTCAAGCGCTATCTCAAGTGTCTAAATCTCAAGCAGAACAACAATTACACCTAGCACTTGCGACCCATCTTGTCGACGATAACCCCCTGATAAAAGAGGGAGTGTACGACTATGATGGTTTGAGTAATCTATTTCACACCTTGATGATCTTAGGCCCCTCATTCGAGTTTTATTTTGTCTCCCCTGAAGGTAAGCTATTAACTTATTCTGCAGCCCCTGGAGAGGTTAAACGTCAGCAAATTGATGTTACCCCATTAAAAAAGCTCCTAAAGAGCGATAGCCAACTACCTGTATTTGGTGACGACCCGAGGAGCGTTAACGGCAGTAAAATTTTCTCTGTGGCCCCTGTATTTAACCAGAATATTTTACAGGGTTATCTATATATCATCATCGGCTCGTCAAAATACGATAGCATTATTGAGCAGCTAAAAAATTCAGATAAGGTGATGCTCGGCGTAAGTTGGTTATTAGGCACTTTGTTCTTTTTACTGGTTGTCGTCTTGCTACTGCTTAATAAAATCACCAAGCCCGTGTCCAGACTGACTCAATATATAGATCAAGTCAGCCAAAACCATTTTAATATTAGTCGTGATGCCCAAATAAATTGGCCCGAAGAACATGATGAGATCCATCAGCTGGGTCGCAGCGTCAATGCGATGCTGGATAAGATTCAGCAGCAATTAACCACACTTAACCTCAAAGATGAACAACGTAAAGAATTACTTTCACAGCTAAGCCACGATCTTCGCACACCACTTGCCTCGCTTAAAGGTTACATTGAACTGATAGAAAAACAAACGAGTGACAAAAATATCGTTTCGCATATCGAAATTGCCAGCAAAAATATAAATCAGCTCAATCATCTTATCGCACAGATTTTTGAACTCGCCCATCTAGAAGCTGGACATACCAAACTTCATATTGAGCCCTTTAATCTACTTGAACTTATGTATGACGTTGCGGCTAAGTTTACATTGCAGGCTAAACAGCGCGGAATAACCATGTTAATAAGCCCTAAAGCAAGCGAAGTTAGTATATACAGTGATATCGGGAAATTAGACAGAATCCTATCAAACCTCATCGATAACGCTATCAGGCACACTCATGCTGGTGGTGAAGTACAGCTCACATTACAGCAGCAACAAGATATTGCTTTAGTGAGTGTTAATGATACTGGCACTGGGATAAGCGCCACTAATCTTCCCTATATATTCGACGCTAGCTTTCAGGCTAAAAATAGCCTAAGTAACCGTAAACACAATGCGGGGCTTGGCCTTGCGATCACAAACGAGCTCGTTAAATTATTAAAAGGAAATATTAGCGTATCAAGCAAGCTAAACCGAGGTTGTAAATTTACAATTTCACTACCACTTTGATTTTCCACCTTTCCTTCTTTTTGTACCTAAAAGGAAAAGTAACATGTTCTCGGCGTATAGACATACAAATCGGTGGATAAACCACCTCCTACCATATTGCACTTTGCTTATGCTGTGGTGAGAGCGAGATTATCTCGCGAGGGTGATCACTTTGTAGATTGGGAAAGGCTTCAACGTTTTCGACTTGGATATGTATGCACACAAATCGGTAGGTAAACCGTCTACTATATTGCACTGTACTTATGCTGTGATGGGAGCGAGTTTATCTCGCGTATTGGATCAAAAAACAAAAAACCCGCTACATTGCTGTAGCGGGTTTCTTTAATTAGGCCCTGACGATGTTCTACTTTCACATGGGTAATCCACACTATCATCGACGCTGTTTTGTTTCACTTCTGAGTTCGGCATGGGGTCAGGTGGTTCCAAAACGCTATGGTCATCAGGAAAATACTGTTTTTTAGTTTTTATTTTTATATTAAATTAGGCCCTGGCGATGTTCTACTTTCACATGGGTAATCCACACTATCATCGACGCTGTTTTGTTTCACTTCTGAGTTCGGCATGGGGTCAGGTGGTTCCAAAACGCTATGGTCATCAGGAAAATACTGTTTTTTAGTTTTTATTTTTATATTAAATTAGGCCCTGGCGATGTTCTACTTTCACATGGGTAATCCACACTATCATCGACGCTGTTTTGTTTCACTTCTGAGTTCGGCATGGGGTCAGGTGGTTCCAAAACGCTATGGTCATCAGGAAAATACTGTTTTTTAGTTTTTATTTTTATATTAAATTAGGCCCTGGCGATGTTCTACTTTCACATGGGTAATCCACACTATCATCGACGCTGTTTTGTTTCACTTCTGAGTTCGGCATGGGGTCAGGTGGTTCCAAAACGCTATGGTCATCAGGAAAATACTGTTTTTTAGTTTTTATTTTTATATTAAATTAGGCCCTGGCGATGTTCTACTTTCACATGGGTAATCCACACTATCATCGACGCTGTTTTGTTTCACTTCTGAGTTCGGCATGGGGTCAGGTGGGTCCAAAACGCTATAGTCACCAGGAAATTCTGTTCATCAATGAAGTCTCCCTCATTAATGTAAATCCGGAAAAAGCTATTAAATTCTTTTGTCTACTTTAGTCTATTAACTTCTGTTAGCCAAGGCCTCCATGGATGGAGGTCATGCTAGGAATTGTCTGGAACAATTCTAGTAAACCACTTTGGCGTTGTATGGTTAAGCCTCACGGGTAATTAGTACGAGTTAGCTTAATGCCTCACAGCACTTCCACATCTCGCCTATCAACGTTGTAGTCTTCAACGGCCCTTCAGTTGACTCTAAGTCAAAGTGAGAACTCATCTCGAGGCCTGCTTCCCGCTTAGATGCTTTCAGCGGTTATCAGTTCCGAACGTAGCTACCGGGCAATGCAATTGGCATCACAACCCGAACACCAGCGGTTCGTCCACTCCGGTCCTCTCGTACTAGGAGCAGCCCCTCTCAATTCTCAAACGCCCACGGCAGATAGGGACCGAACTGTCTCACGACGTTCTAAACCCAGCTCGCGTACCACTTTAAATGGCGAACAGCCATACCCTTGGGACCGACTTCAGCCCCAGGATGTGATGAGCCGACATCGAGGTGCCAAACACCGCCGTCGATATGAACTCTTGGGCGGTATCAGCCTGTTATCCCCGGAGTACCTTTTATCCGTTGAGCGATGGCCCTTCCATTCAGAACCACCGGATCACTATGACCTACTTTCGTACCTGCTCGACGTGTCTGTCTCGCAGTTAAGCTTGCTTCTACCATTACACTAACCGTACGATGTCCGACCGTACTTAGCAAACCTTCGTGCTCCTCCGTTACTCTTTGGGAGGAGACCGCCCCAGTCAAACTACCCACCAGGCACTGTCCTCAACCCCGATTCAGGGGCCTAAGTTAGAACATCAACACTACAAGGGTGGTATTTCAAGGTCGGCTCCACAGAAACTAGCGTCTCTGCTTCAAAGCCTCCCACCTATCCTACACATGTAGGGTCAATGTTCAGTGCCAAGCTGTAGTAAAGGTTCACGGGGTCTTTCCGTCTAGCCGCGGGTACACAGCATCTTCACTGCGATTTCAATTTCACTGAGTCTCGGGTGGAGACAGCGTGGCCATGGTTACACCATTCGTGCAGGTCGGAACTTACCCGACAAGGAATTTCGCTACCTTAGGACCGTTATAGTTACGGCCGCCGTTTACCGGGGCTTCGATCAAGAGCTTCGCCTAAGCTAACCCCATCAATTAACCTTCCGGCACCGGGCAGGTGTCACACCGTATACGTCATCTTACGATTTTGCACAGTGCTGTGTTTTTAATAAACAGTCCCAGCCACCTGGTCACTGCGGCTCTCGTTTGCTTACAGAGCAAGTCCTTCACAAACAAGAGCGTACCTTCTCCCGAAGTTACGGTA